>CAYNFA010000478.1:0-3984 GCA_964396345.1 uncultured Thalassobaculum sp. | reverse complement strand
CGAGTTCCTTGCCGGTCCCCGGGTCGACCACCGGGGTGTTCATCAACTCGACGTGGAGCACAGGGGGATCGCGATCGTCGGCCGTCCGGTACGGGCCGTTGGTGTAGACCTCGCCTTCGAGCAACCGCCAGTAGGTCCACATATCCTTCTCGACAGTGTTGCCGTCGGGGTAGGCGCAGGCGATCCGGTCGGCGCCGCCAAGCATCGCCCAATGCTTCGGCGTCCACGCGCCGAGCCCCCACACCACCGCATCGACCCCGACCGTTCCCTCGGACGTCAGGACCCGCGACACCCGGCCGTTGGCGCTGTCGTAGCCGGTGACCTCGACGCCGGAGAAGATCCGCACGCCGCGCTCACGGCATTTCTCGGCAAGCCCGGCGATCGCCTGGCGGGTGCCGGCATAGCCGCTCGGATGCTCGATATGACAGACGTCGATTCCGTCGGTCTTGAAATCCGGCCACAGACGTTTGAGGAAGTCACGCGCCTCCTTGCCGACGTAGAGATCAGAGCGGTAGCCAACGGCGTTGTGGTGAGCGACCATCTTCTCGTAGTCGGGAATCTGGTTGCTTTCGCCGGCCGAGACATAGCCGACCTGCTGGAACCCGAAACGCACCGGGTCGGCCATCCAGACATCGGCCGAGTGGCGCAGGATCGCGTGCAACGGCTCGGTCATGTACATATTTCGCACGCAGCCGCAGGCGATCCCGGAGGCACCGGCCCCGGGCGCGGTCTTGTCGATGACGATCACGTCGCGTCCCGACCCCCGGCCCGTCGCCTCGAGTTCCAAGGCGAGGTGCCAGGCTGTCGACAGGCCGTGAACCCCCGCGCCCACCACGCAGTACCCGATCGAGGACGGCAGCACGTCGGTCATGGGAGATCTCCTGTCTGGCCGGCCAACCATGGGCCGGATCCGTTGGCGTCAAGTCGGCGGCGGCCGCTGTGGGCGTCAGTCCGACCAGCCGGGGTGGCGTGGATGGTCGCGCGGCGTCAGCAGCCAGCGGCGCGCCACCTCGGCGTAGCCGGCGAGGCGGTAACCGCCGTTACGGGTCAGCACCGCCTCGCGATTGGCCCGGTAGATCTTCGGCAACACGAACCAGGGAAGCCCCGGCCGCTCATGATGCAACGCGTGAAGGTTGTTGGACAGGTACAACCAAGCCAGAGGACCACGGCTCTCGACGATCGCGCTGCGGTGTGCCGGCTCGGCGGCGGGGCGGTGCTCGGCGAACGAGCGCAACAGCATCAGCGACGTCGCCGGCCACACCACCATCAACGCGTACAGCCAGAGCGGGACCCCGAGGACCGCAGTGACGATTACGGCCACCGCGCCGGCAGCGGCTGCGTGCCGGGTCCAGTCCCCGAGTCGCTGCCGGTCGCCGCGGTGGATCGCGACCGCCTCCGAGACCGCGAACCGGCCGACGGTCCACAGCGGCCCGAGAACCAGCCGCCCGGCGAGAGTGTTGAGCGCGCGCAACGCGGCGCGTCGCACCGGCCCGGCCCGCTGCCAGTCCCTTCCGGTGACATAGAAGCTTTCGGGGTCATCCAGCGGATCGGTCAGACGCTCGTCCACATGGTGTAGCAAGTGGCTCGATCGATAGCGTTCGTACGACAGCCAAAGCGCCAGCGGCGGACCGGCGATCCAGCGGTTGACGGTGGCACTCGGGGTCGGGTGACCGTGGATCACCTCATGCTGCAGGGACGCCTGCCACGCCACGCACCAGGCCGCGACCGGCGCCCAGGTCCACAGCGGAACCAGTTCGAGCCCACCGGCGAGCAACGCCCCCGCCCAGCCGAGATGGATAGCCGACGCCAAAGCGACGGTCGGCCACTCCACGCGCTCGGTCAGACGGGCGGGAGCGACGGCGGGAGCGACGGCGGGAGCGACGGCGGCTGCCGGCCCGCCGGCATCGACGCCCGCCTCGGCGGTCGCGGCCGCCGGTGCGGCGAAGGAATTTGTTTCAGATGGGGCCCCCATGAACTCAGACGCTATTAGGCGCCGTAGCGTTGTGACAACACGACTTAGCGAAACTAATGTTTACAATGGTGATCAATGATCCGACATGTTTACTAAACACAGCAGAGGCCGGCATGACACCCACAGCGTCGCTCCCCGATAAACGGTTCACCGTCCAGCTGTTCCGGGAGCGGCTGGAGCAGGCCATGGAGCGGGCCGGCACCACGCGCGCCGGGCTGGCTCGGCGCATCGGAGTCGACCGCTCGACCCTGTCGCAGATCCTGTCGACCGAAAGCGTGCGGCTGCCGCGGGCCGACACCGTGGCCGCCATGGCGGTCGCCCTTCAGGTCAGCCTGGACTGGCTGCTGGGACTGACCGGCAGCAACCAGCTCGGGGCCGACATCCTGGAGCGCGCGCCGGAGATCTCGCCGCACCGGCGTGCCCCCGAGGACGAGAACCTGAGGCGCTGGTACGCCGAAGCGGCCGGGTACAAGATCCGCTACGTGCCGACCAACCTTCCGGACCCTTTGAAGATCCCGGAGACCGTAGAGCACGAGTACTGGGAGGCCCAGGGGCTGTCACCGGACCAGGCGATGCGGCGTTCCCTGGATCGCCTCGACTACGCGCGCCAACCGGAGACGGATATCGAGATATGCACCTCGATGCAGATGCTGCGCGGCTTCGTGCTCGGGCAGGGCATCTGGGAGGATCTCGACATTGCAATCCGGATCCGCCAACTCACCCACATCGCCGATCTGATCGACGAGCTGTACCCGAGCGTGCGGTGGTATCTCTACGACGGCCGGTCCGAGTACGCGGTGCCGGTCACCATCTTCGGCCCGAAGCGGGCGGCGCTGTATGTCGGCAACATGTACCTTGTGTTCACCACGACCGAGCACATCCGGGTCCTGACGCGTCGGTTCGACGATCTGATCCGGCGCGCCGTGATCCAGGCGCACGAGGTGCCGGCGTTCGTGCGCCGGCAGATCGAGGAGCTTCGGGGAGGCGTCGGGTGACCGGCCTGGCGACCCTCGGGATGTACGATTTCCCGGAGATCCGCGCCGCCACCGACGGCTGGTGGCGAACGATCGCCCGCGCGCTGCGCGCCGAGGGCGTGTCGGGCGTTCCCGAGGAACTCGACCGGTCGCGCCCGGCGGCGACGCTGTGGCGCGATCCCGCGCTGCTGATTGCCCAGACCTGCGGCTACCCGCTGACCCACGGCTTTTCCGATGCACTGACCGCGGTCGCGGTGCCGAGCTACGCGGCCGAGGGCTGCGGACCCGGACGCTACCGCAGCGCGTTTCTGGTCCGCGCCGACGATTCGGCGGTGACGTTGGCCGATCTGCGCGACCGGCGGGCGGCCGCGAACGAGGCGGAATCGCATTCGGGGTGCAACGCCCTGCGCGCCGCCGTCGCCCCGCTGGCCCGGGAGGGACGATTCTTCGCCAGCGTTCTCTGGACGGGGGCGCACCGCGCCAGTATCGCGGCGGTGCGGTCGGCGGCCAGCGATATCGCGGCGGTCGACGCGGCAACGCTCGCGCTGCTCAGGCGCCACGCCCCGGAGGAGATCGAGGGGCTTAGGGTCCTCGGCTGGAGCGCCGAAGCCCCCGCCCTGCCCTACGCCACCCGACGCGGCACCGAATCAGGGCTGCGGTCCCGGATCATCGCCGCCCTCACGCGCGCCGCCGCCGACCCGGACGCCGCCGAGGCTCGGGAGAAATTGCTCATCACCGGGCTGTCGCCGGTCGACGACGCGGCCTACGCCCCGATCCCGACGATGCGCCGCAAGGCCGAGCGCCTCGGCTACCCGGAACTGGCGTAGCGGCTGCACCGGTGGTTTTGCGGCCCGGCGTTCGGCGCCATACTCCCGTCCGCAACCCCGGAGGAACGGAGCGTGCACAAGAGCCGGCTGGGCGCCCTGGTGATCGACTGCCACACCGACGATCTCGTCGACACGACCGCCTTCTGGACCGGCGCGCTCGGCTGCGAAGCCGTCCCCGGTCCCGGCGACGACCGCTATGTATCGCTGCGGG
>CAYNFA010000477.1:0-3985 GCA_964396345.1 uncultured Thalassobaculum sp. | reverse complement strand
AAGCGGGAATCACGGCGTCGACGCCGACCACCGTCATGCGGCGGTCGATGGTCAGGCGCAGCCACATGTCGTGGATCGGCTGCCCCGGTCCGATGAAGCCGCGGTACTCGTTCGGGAAGCCGTAGGTCTTGGTGTCGACCAGATGGCCTTCGATATCCCAGTATCCGTCGGCGCGGCGCCACCCTCGGCAGACGACGGTCCGATCATGGACGAGATCACGCTCGGCGGGGGGGCTCAGCGGCATCAAGGGTCTCCGTCGCGGGGCCTCGGCGGTCGGGGCGACCGAATCTCACGCGTTCACCGGCTTGTCCAGCGGGCTGAGCCGGAGCAGGGTGATCTGATTGCGCTGGCGCCGCAGGATCCGGAAGCGGAAGCCGTGGAACACGAACTCCTGGCCGACCTCTGGGATCCGGCGGGCCTCGTGCAGCACCAGGCCGGCGATCGTCGAGGCTTCTTCGTCCGGCAGGCTCCACGCGAACTCCCGGTTCAGGTCGCGGATGGTGACGGTGCCGTTGACCACGGTCGACCCGTCGGGCTGGACCCGCACGCCCGCGACCGCGACGTCGTGCTCGTCGAGAATGTCGCCGACAATCTCCTCGAGGATATCCTCCAGCGTGACCACGCCCATGAAGCTGCCGTACTCGTCCACCACCAGGGCAAAGTGCTCACGGCGCTCGCGGAACGCCTGCATCTGATCGAGCAGGGTGGTGGCGTCGGGAATGAACCAGGGGACGTTCGCGATCTCCACGATCTTGAGATCCTCGGGCGCCGAGCCGCCGTGGGCTCGGATCGCGCGCAGCAGCGCCTTGACGTGCAGAACGCCAACAATGTTGTCGGACTCGCCCTTGTACAGGGGCAGGCGGGTGAACGGGCTGTCCAGCACCTGCTCCAGCAGATCGCTGAGCGGCGCGTCGGCGTCGAGCATCCGCACGTTGCGGCGGTGCGTCATGATCTCGGAGACCTCGACGTCGGCCAGGTCGAGGATGCTGCGCAGCATGGCGCGCTCGTGCGCGACCTCCTCGCCGCCGTCGGCGTGCATCTCTATCAGGCCGCGCAGTTCCTCCTCGCGCTCGTCGTGGCCGAGGCCGGCGGCGACCGACACCCCGCACATCCGAAGCACGCCGGATACCAGCATCTGCGCGGCGGCCGCCAGCGGCGTCAGCACCCACACCAGCGCCCGGATGATCGGCGCGACCGCAAGCGCCGACTGGTCGGGCCGGTTGATCGCGTAGGTCTTCGGCAGCACCTCGCCGAAGATCACCACGATGACCGTCATGCCGATGGTGGCGATCGCCACCCCGTTCTCGCCGAACAACGTGATCAGCGCGCTGGTGGCGAGCGCCGAGGCCAGAATGTTGACGACGTTGTTGCCGATCAGGATCGACCCGATCAGCCGGTCGCTGCGCTTCTTCAGGGTGATGACCGTCTCGGCGGCCTTGTTGCCCTTGCGGGCAAGCTGCGACAGCCGCGCCTCGCTGGCGGCGGTCAGCGCGGTTTCGGAGCCCGAGAAGAATCCGGACAGCACCAGCAGGACCAGGATGATGCCGATGGTGAAGGCCAGTTGCGGGTCGATGTCCACGGCGGCGCGTCCTCTCAGGCGGCGCGAGGGCGGTCCAGGAGCGCCCGCACCGTCGCGCGGTCGATATCGTCGCGCGCGGCGGCGCGGCCGAGCTGTTCGAGCAGCACGAAAACGATGCGCCCATCACGGGCCTTCTTGTCCTTGGTCATGTGCTCGATCAGGTGCTCGGCGGTCCAGCCGCGTCCCGGATCCACCTGGTCCAACTCGGTCGGCAGGCCGACCGCCGCCAGATGCGCCGCCAGCCGCTCGGCGTCCTGCCCGGTGCAGAGGCCGACGCGCGCCGACAGCCGTGCCGCCAGGACCATGCCGGCGGCGACGCCCTCGCCGTGCAGCAAGGTGCCGTCATAGCCGGCCAGCGCCTCCAGCGCATGGCCGAAGTTGTGGCCAAAATTCAGCAGGGCCCTCGGCCCCCCGGCGGTCTCGCGCTCGTCGGCGGCGACCACCACCGCCTTGGCCCGGCAGGACGTGACGATGGCGTGGCGGCGGGCGTCAGCGTCGCCGTCGAGCAGCCGGCGCCCATTGGCTTCCAGCCACTGGAAGAAATCGAGGTCGCCGATCGCCCCGTACTTGACCACCTCGGCGTAGCCGGCCAGCAGTTCGCGGCGTGGCAGGGTGTCGAGCACGTCGGTGTCGATCAGCACGCGGCGCGGCTGGTGGAATGCGCCGACCAGGTTCTTGCCATGCCGGGTGTTGACGCCGGTCTTGCCGCCGACCGAACTGTCGACCTGGGCGAGCAGGGTGGTGGGGATCTGAACGAAGTCCAGCCCGCGCAGCGCGATCGCCGCCGCGAACCCGGCGAGGTCGCCGGTCACGCCGCCGCCGAGCGCCACCACCACGCTGCGCCGGTCGATGCCGAGCGCCAGCATCCGGTCCAGGAGGTCGGAGAGCCCGTCCGTCGACTTGGCGGCTTCTCCTGCCGGGACCGTGAGGGCGTGAACCGCCGCGGCGGTCCCCGCGAGAGCGTCCGTCAGCGCGGACAGGTGCAGGGCGGCGACCAACTCGTCGACCACGACGATCGCCTTCCGCCCGGCGATCAGGTCGGCGAGCTCGGTCCCGGCACGCGCCAGCAAACCGGCGCCGACCCGGATCACATAGCGCCGTTCGGCGAGGTCGACCTCGACCGTCTCGATGGCGCTCATGGCGCGGACACCTTCACGATGACGGCTTTCACTGGTTCAGGTGCGCGACGAGCGCCTGATAGACCTTCTCGACGGTGGTCTCAATCGGAACCCGCCGTGTCTCGACCACGATGTCGGCCTCGGCGTAGACCGGATAGCGTGTCGCCATGAGCCCGCGCAGCGTCTCCTTGGGGTCGGCGGTCTTCAGCAGCGGCCGATTGGAACGCCGGGCGACGCGTTCGTACAAGGTGTCCAGGTCCGCCTTCAGCCACAGCGACAGACCTTTTTCGCGAATCACCGCGCGGGTGTCGTCGGCCATGAAGGCGCCGCCGCCGGTCGCCAGCACATGCGGCGTGCGGTCGTCCAGCAGCCGGCGGATCACCCGCCTCTCACCATCGCGGAACGTCGCCTCGCCCAGTTCCTCGAATATCTCCGGGATGGTTCGCCCGGCCGCGGTCTCGATCTCGGAATCGGCGTCCACGAAGTCGACGCCGAGCCGGTGGGCCAGACGTCGGCCGATGCTGCTCTTGCCTGCGCCCATCAGCCCGATCAGGACCAGGGTCCTGGGCAGCACCGGGTCGCGCTGCACGGCGGCGTCCGGGCGGGGAAACGCCGGGGTGGCCGATGCCGAACCCGAATCGGGCGATTCGGCCACGTCGACGCGCGCCCCGCTCGCGTTGCTCATGCCCGGCCCCCCGCGCAGCGCCGGGATCGCACCCTGCGTTGCGTCGGATTCCGCCGGTCGGTACACTGCCGAAGTCGTGCCATAGTCCGACGGTAACACACGCCTCGCGGCGGTCGCCAGACCGGGCTCGGCCGGCCGGCGCAGCCCGGGGCTCGCTGCACTGAACCGTTCTTCGGATCGAGGCTGCGGCCATGCGTTTCGTCGCCTTCCTGTTTGTGCTGATCATCCTGCTCCTGGGAGGCCGGACAGCGTTCCTGATGACCTGGGATATTCCACCACCGACCGCCCCCGTTCAGAAGGTGATCCCGCATGACCGCCTGCCGAAGTGACGGCGGCGCTCGGCGGGCCCCCAAGGCCAGGCGCGCCGGAAGCACGGCTGCCACCCTGGCTGCCCTCGCGATCGCCGCGACCGCGACCCTGACGGCGGCGGGCGCCGCTCAGGCGCAGACGCGCGGCCCGATCCAGCTCGCCCCGCCATCGGCCGCCCCCGCGGCGCCGGGCGAAGCCGTCCCGGCGCCCACGCTGTCGGTGCCCGCGTTCCCGGCGCCGCTGCCGGGTGCGCTGCCGGCGGTCGCGCGGCCCGCATCCCCCGCACCGAGGACC
>CAYNFA010000476.1:0-3986 GCA_964396345.1 uncultured Thalassobaculum sp. | reverse complement strand
CCCATGAAGGCCATCTGCATGTGGCCCGGATGGCATTCCGCACGCTGGGGCTCGACGAGGTCTGGTGGCTGGTCAGTCCGCAGAACCCGCTGAAGCGCCGCGACGATATGGCGCCGCTTGGCGATCGGCTGGAATCCGCCCGGCTGGCGGCGCGCCATCCACGCATCCGGGTGCGCGACCTGGAGGACCGTCTCGGCACGCGCTTCACCGCCGACGCCCTGATCGAACTGCGCCGTCGCTGCCCGCGCATCCGCTTCGTGTGGATCATGGGGGCCGACAACCTGATCGGCATTCACCGCTGGGACCGCTGGTCATTGATCTTTCACAGCGTCGCCGTTGCGGTGTTCGACCGGCCTTCCTATTCTTTAAAGGCGTTGGCGAGTCGGGCGGCGCACCGGTTCGCCCGGTTCCGGATCCCGTCGAGGGCGGCCCGGAGCCTGGCCCACAGGGGCCTCCCGGCGTGGGTGTTTCTCCACACGCGCCGTCACCCGGCTTCGGCCACCCGGATACGGGAAGCCACCCGGGCCGCGTCGTGAGGGCCACCAGCCCGTCGATGGAGACCGCGGCCGCGGACCGGCCGAGACGTGCAGGCACTGAGCGAAAGGAGCTCATCATAACCCACCTCGCGACTCCCCCGGAGGGAGACGGCCTTCTCGATCTGGTGACCAAGTCGCTGGACGCCGACAAGGCCGAGGACATCGTCGCCATCGATCTGGCGAACAAGTCCTCCATCGGCGACCACATGGTGATCGCCACGGGCCGCTCGCAGCGGCAGGTCGCCGCCATGGCCGACCACATCGTTTCCAAGCTCAAGGACAGGGGGCTGAAGAACGTCTCCGTCGAGGGCGCGAACCAGGGCGACTGGGTCCTGATCGACACCGGCGACGTGATCGTCCATCTGTTCCGCCCGGAGATCCGGGAGTTCTACGCCCTGGAAAAGATGTGGGGCGCCCAGCCGCCGCTGACCCGCACGGTCAGCCTCGGCGAGGATTCGCGGACCGAGCGCGCCTTCGCGCACGTCTGAGCCGGCGTGCGGATCACCCTGGTCACGGTCGGCCGCGCGCGGCGCGGCCCGGTCGAGGAATTGTGCCGGGAGTATGCTGGCCGGCTGCCGTGGACGGTGGAGATCCAGGAGGTCGAGGCGAAGAAACGCCTGGCCGGCGACGCCCTGAAGGCGCATGAGGCCGAGCTGCTGGCGGCGCGGATTCCGGACGGCGCGGTGCTGGTGGCGCTCGACGAGCGCGGCAAGGCGCTCGCCAGCGCCGAGTTCGCCGAGACCTTCCGGCGCTGGCGCGACGGCGGCCGGGACAGCGTCTGCTTCCTGATCGGCGGCGCCGACGGCCTTGCGCCTGCCCTGCG
Source organism: uncultured Thalassobaculum sp. (assembly GCA_964396345.1). Taxonomy (GTDB): domain Bacteria; phylum Pseudomonadota; class Alphaproteobacteria; order Thalassobaculales; family Thalassobaculaceae; genus Thalassobaculum_A. The sequence continues at coordinate 2,627 of CAYNFA010000476.1, read as the reverse complement.
CGAACGCGCCGACCTGGCCCTGGCGTTCGGCCCGCAGACCTGGCCGCACATGCTGGTGCGGGTCATGCTGCTGGAGCAGGTTTACCGGGCCGAGCGGATCCTGGCCGGCCACCCCTATCACCGCGAGTGACCGTCGCGCCCGCCGCCGAACCCGGTTAATCTCCCCGCAACCCGGCCGTCCGGCCGGTTGAACGCTCATATCCGAGGGAGGAAACGCGATGACCGGTAAGGTCGCCATCGTCACGGGAGCGGGCTCGGGCATCGGCCTGGCCTCCGCCGTCGCCCTGTTGAAGGCCGGCTGGCACGTCGGGCTCGCCGGCCGCCGCGAGGACGCTCTGCAGGAAACCATCGCCAAGGCAGGCGACGCCGGCAGCCGGGCGCTGGCCGTGCCGACCAACGTCGCCGACCCGGCCTCGGTCAAGGCGCTGTTCGACCGCACCAAGGCCGCCTTCGGGCGCGTCGACATGGTGTTCAACAACGCCGGCATGAACGCTCCCGGGATTCCGCTCGAGGAGTTGTCCTTCGAGCAGTGGAAGGCGGTGGTCGACGTCAACCTGACGGGCTCGTTCCTGTGCCTCGCCGAAGCGTTCCGGGTGATGAAGGACCAGAGCCCGCGCGGCGGCCGGATCATCAACAACGGCTCGATTTCGGCGCACGCGCCGAGGCCGAACTCGATCCCCTACACCGCCACCAAGCACGCCGTCACCGGGCTCACCAAGTCGGGCTCGCTCGACGGTCGCAAATACGACATCGCGGTCTGCCAGATCGACATCGGCAACGCCGAGACCGAGATGGCGGCGCGCATGGCGAAGGGTGTGCCGCAGGCCAACGGCGAGATCGCGGTCGAACCGCTGATGGACGTCCAGCACGTCGCCAACGCCATCGTCCACATGGCCAGCCTGCCGCTCGACGCCAACATCCCGTTCATCACGGTGATGGCCACCAAGATGCCGTTCGTCGGCCGGGGGTAGCCCCCGGACCCTCTTGGGCACCGTGTGGGTCCTGGGTCTCGCTGCGCTCGCCCGGGATGACGTCAGAAGGAGGGTGGCGCGTCCATAACGTCGTCATCCCGGACCGGCCCGCCCCCGGCGGGACGGAGCCGGGACCCATCCGCCGCTCCGCTGCCCGACCACCTCGCGGACGACGGTTCGGAACCGGTCCCGCGTCGCCGATTGCCGGCGCGGGTTCCAGGCCATCAGCAGGTCGACCGCGAGGCCGTCGGCCGAGCCGCCGGTGATGAAGGGCATCCGCACGAGCCCCGGCGGCGCCGGCTCGATCGAGTTCTCCGGGACCACGGCGATCCAGATGCCGCTCGCCACCAAAGCCTTCACCGTGTGCATCTGGCGGGCGCGCTGCACGATCCGCGGTGAGAACCCGGCGCGCCGGCAGATGTCCAGGACGAAGTCGTGGAACCCGGCACCCTTCTCGCGCGGCGTGGCGACGAAGCCGTCGTCCGCTCGATCCTCCAGGGCTACCGTGGCGACGGTGGCGAGCGCGTGGTCTGCCGGCAGGGCGAGCCGCAGAGGTTGGGACAGCACTCGCTCGAAAGACAGCTGCGGTGCCGGGGTGCCGGGCGGTCGCAGGAACCCGACGTCGGCGGTGCCGTCGAGCAGCCGGGCGACCTGATCGGCGGTCGAGGCTTCGTGCAGCCGCAGGTCGACCTCCGGAAAGGTCAAGCGGAACCCGCGCAGCGCCGCCGGCAGCAGCGCGCAATTCGACAGGAAGGTGAGGTCGAGGGTCCCGACCCGCCCGGAGGCCGCCAGCCGGGTTCGGGCGACTCCGCTCTCCAGGGTCGCCAGCACCCGCCGGGCCTCCTCCAGCAGCACCGCCCCGGCGGCGGTCAGGGTAACCTGCCGGCTGCCGCGGATCAGCAACGTCGCGCCGATCTCGTCTTCCAGCCGCCGGATCGCCGCGCTCAAGGGCGGCTGCGCCATGGGCAGGCGTTCGGCGGCGCGGCGGAAGTGCAGTTCCTCCGCCACCGCGACGAACTGCCGGAGCAGCCGAAGCTCGATCATCGATACCTCCTGAGTATCAAACGCTCAGGTCATCGATATTGGACGTATCGCGTGGGCCGCGCCACGTTCCGGGCATCCACCCACGAGGGAGCCCCCGATGATCCATCAGCTGCGGATCTACGGGATCTTCGAGGCCAGCAAGGCCGACTTCCACGCTCGGTTCCGCGACCACGCCGCCCGCCTCATGCGCGACCACGGCTTCGACATCCGCGCGATGTGGGAGACCACCACCGCGGCCCGCACCGAGTTCGTCTACCTGATCGCCTGGCCCGACGAGGCCACCATGAAGGCGCGCTGGGCCGACTTCATGGCCGACCCGGAATGGGTCCGCAAGCAGGAGACCGGTGCCGGTGCCGCCGCCGGCGGTCTGCTGGTCGGCGTTATCGAGGACCGGGTGCTGCGGCTCGTTGACTACTCGCCGGCGCCGTAAGCCTGTCAGGCCGTGTCCGCGCCGGACAATCGGCGCGGACACGGCTCCGCTTCTGCCGTCAGTTCCACTCGACGATCAGAAAGCCGCCTTCACCGGGGCTGCCGCCACGGATGCCCATCGCCCCCCTGCCGCTGCCGCCGGCACCACCGGAACCGTAGCCCTGGCCGCCGTTGGCGAAGTCT
>CAYNFA010000475.1:0-3986 GCA_964396345.1 uncultured Thalassobaculum sp. | reverse complement strand
TTCAGGCAGGAAATCCACTTAACGACCTGTCCAGATTCTCCCGGCCGGATCTGACGACGAGTCGGTTCACCAGGCGACACGTTTCGCGCTCCAGGAATTCACCTTCGAGGGCCGTGAATTGCGGCTCTTCAGCGCCCATTCGGTCCGCCAGGCTCGGCAGGTCTTCGCCGAAGAGGACGACATAGCGGTCGTTCTGCTCGACGTGGTTATGGAGAGCGATCACGGCGGGCTCGACCTCGTACGGTGGATCCGGGACGAGTTGTCAAACAACCACGTGCGCATCGTCCTGCGCACCGGACAGCCGGGCTTTGCCCCCGAGATCCAGGTGGTCCGCGACTACGACATCAACGACTACAAGGAAAAGGGCGAGATGACCGCCGCCAAGCTGGCGACGTCGGTCTACGCCGCGCTTCGGTCGTTCCGCGACATCGTCCGGCTGGAGGTTCAGGCGGAGCGCCTCCACCTGGCGCTGGCGAAGGCGGAGTCGGCGAGCCGGGCCAAGACTGATTTCATCACACACATGAGCCATGAGTTCCGGACCCCGCTCAACGGTATAATCGGCCTCTCCGAGATGATTGCCGCCGAAATCCTGGGGCCCGTCGGCAACCCAAGATACAAGGAGTACGCCTGGGACATCGTCACCTCAGGCAAGCGTCTTCAGGTGCTTCTGGAAGGCGTTCTGGAGCTCACCGAAAGCGGCAATCACAAGCCCCTCGACTTCACCACCTTCGACCTGCGGGCGCTGATCGCCGAGTTTCTGGCGAGCAAGAGTCGCGAAGATGGCGTGATGCTGGAGACGACGCTGCCCGGCGCCAAGGCGGACCGCCCCGAGGAATGGAGCCTGCACGCCGACCGGCGCGCGGTGCGAACGATGCTGACCAACCTGGTTTCGAACGCGCTGACCCACAACCCGCCGAACTGCCGGGTTCGGGTCACCGCCCGGCAGTTCCGGGACGGCCGGTTCATTCTGTCGGTGATCGACGACGGCTTCGGCATCGACCAGGAAGTGCTCGACCGGCTCGGCGACCCCTTCAACCTGGACGGCAACCCGTATGTGTCCGGTCGCGGCGGCCTGGGCCTAGGGCTGGTCGCCACCAAAAAACTGATCGAGCGGCACGGCGGCAGCATGGCGGTGGAGAGCGTGCCCGGACGCGGCACCACGGTGAGGTTGACCTTTCCCAACGGTGGATCGCACTGCGGACAGCCGTCCGCCGACCGCCTGCTGGTCTGAGCCGCGGTGCGCGCGATGATGGCGGACGGCAACACAGGTGACCGCGGCAGCCGGCGGCGTGGCCTTGCCGCCTCGTTGTGCCTGGCCGTCTTGACGGTGGCGACGATCGCCGCCTGCGGCGACCCGGCGCCGATACGAGTGGGATTCATCGGCGGGCTGAGCGGCCGCTCCGCGGACACCGGAGAAGCATCGCGCAACGCGGTTCAGTTGGCCGTCGACGAGGCCAACCGGGCGGGCGGGATAGGCGGTCGGCGTCTGGAGTTGCTGGTGCGCGACGACGCCGACGATCCGGCGGTGGCGGCCCAGGCCGTGCGGGACCTGCACGCCGAGAAGGTGGTGGCGATCATCGGCCCCAACAACAGCTCGATCGCCGAGGGCATGCTGCCGGTGCTCAACGAGCTCAAGATAGTGACGATCTCGCCGACGGTGTCGTCGCTGGCGTTCGCCGACCTCGACGACCACTTTTTCCGGATAAACTGGACGACGCGAGACAATGCGCGGATCTACGCCGATCACTACATCGGCCGGGGAATCCGTCGCATCGCTGCCGCGACCGACGCCAACAACGCGGTGTTCTCGGAGAGTTGGTTGCGGGAGTTCCGGGCGGTCTACGAGCCGCTCGGGGGTGAGGTGGTCGCCCACGAGCGCTTCGACGCGAACGGCGCGCGCGGCTATTCGGAAACCGTGCGAACCCTTATTGACAGCGGGGCCGAGGCGCTTCTGCTGGTCGCCAACAGCGTTGACGCAGCGCAGTTCGCCCACCAGGTCCGAAAGCTGGACAGCGACATCCTGCTGGTGGCCGCCGAGTGGGCGGCGTCGGAGCGCCTCCTGATCCTGGGGGGCCGGGCCATCGAAGGCCTGGAACTGGTGCAGTCCTACGACCGCAATGACGCATCGCCGGGGTACCTGCGCTTCCGCGACGCCTACATCACCGGATTCCGGCAGGAGCCAGGGTTCTCGAGCGTAGCGGCCCACGACGCTACCACGGTGCTGTTCCGGGCGCTGGCCCTCGGTTCGGACGCCGGCTCCCTGAAGGATAGCCTGCTCGGCCTCGACTCGACCCCCGGCCTGCAGCAGGCGGTGCGCTTCAACCGCTACGGCGACGCGCAACGGCAGGCCTTCTTCGTGGTGGTCCGGTCGGGTCGCTTCGAGGGCCCATGAGGCGGTTGTCGAACCTCAAGCTCAGGACCTCGGTGATCCTGCTGCTGGTCAGCACGATCATGGTCACGCTGGCGATCGTCGGGTCGGGCATATTGGTGGTGACGGTCGGACGTATCCACGAGGAAAGCCGGGTGCGGGTGACCGCCGGCGCGGCGGATATCGCCTCCCGAGTCGAGTTTTTCCTGGGCAACATCCAGGCGCGGGTCGAATTGGCGGCTACGGCCTACCGTCTCGCCCCGACGCAGAGCCTCCGCACGATCCTGGACGGCGCCCGCCAGCCGCCGCTGACCGCGATCTACATCATCGGCTCCGACGGCAAGCTGGTCGCCGCCAGCATCGCCGGAGCCAGCGAAGATCGCACGCGTGAACTCTCGGGCATCGACCTCTCGGGCTACCCTTATTTTAATGCCACCGTTGAACGCGGCAAAGCGATCTGGAGCGATCAGCACCTGTCGGCGGTCTCCGGAACCGTCACCCTGGGCCTCGCGGAATCGGTCGGCGACGGCAGCGTGATCATCGCCGAGTTGCCGCTGACCACCCTGCTCGACATCAGCCGCACCGCCAGGAACAGCGATGGGCTCGACTACTGGGTGGTCGACAGCAACGGGGAGATCGTCGCCGACACCGGTACGCTGAGCAGCGGGCGCCTGAACCTCTACACCCACCCGCTGCTGGCCACCGGCCGCAGCGGGCTGCCGCCACCTGACCGGGCGATCATCAGCGGCACCACCTATCATGTGGCCGCGTCCTACTCGAGCGCCCTCGGCTGGTTGTTCGTCGGCCGCATCCCGGCGGGTCTTGAGAATCCCGACGTGCGGGAGGTGGTCACGATCGTGCTGGCCGGCTTCGTCGGGTCGGCCCTTATCGGCCTGCTGCTGGCGCCGATTTGGGCGCAGGGGATCGTGAAGCCGATGAACGGGGTGGCATTGCGGGCGAATCAGATCGCCCGCGGCGAGCGGCCGACAACTTGGCCGACGGGAAGCATCGCCGAGCTGAATCTTCTGTCGTCGGACCTGGAGACCATGGCGGGCGCCATAGCCGGTCGCGAGGAGGACCTTCGGCGGCTGAACGACCAACTCGAGGATCGGGTGGCCCTTCGAACCGATGAACTGAATCGCAGCAACAAGGACCTTTCGGCTGCTCTGGAAGTTTTGAAGAAGGCCAAGGACGAGTTGATTCAATCCGAGAAGCTGGCGGCGCTGGGCCGGTTGGTGTCAGGGGTCGCGCACGAACTGAACACCCCGCTCGGCAACGGCCGAATGGCGATCACCGGGCTTGGTGACCGGCTGGCCCGCTTCGAGACCAGTCTCGGCGATGGCCTGCGCCGCTCCGACCTTGTAGGATTCGTAGAGGCTGTGCGTGCCAGCACCCGGATCGCCGAGAGCAACCTGAAGCGCGCGAGCGAGCTCATCGGCAGCTTCAAACAGGTTGCTGCGGACCGTGCAGGCCCGCGGCGTCGGCGCTTCCAACTGCGCGAGGTTGTCGAGGAAGTGCTGCTGACCCTCAGCCCGACCCTGGCGGGCCGGCCAATCCGCATCCGCGTCGAGGTGCCGGACGAAGTCCTGATGGACAGCTACCCGGGAGAACTCGGACA
>CAYNFA010000474.1:0-3989 GCA_964396345.1 uncultured Thalassobaculum sp. | reverse complement strand
GTCCACCACGCGGGCGCGCAGATGGCGCTCCTGCACCGAATCGTGGTGGATGGAGACGATTAGCGCCGGTTCGTACGCCGCGATGGCGGCGACCCGGCGCTTCAGCAGAGGGTCGTCGCCGTCGATCCGGATCATGCCCGTGGCGAGGCCGGCCTCGGTCAGCCGGTGCGCCAGCCGGTCGGCGAACCGGATGTTGAAGCTCAACTCGGTCGCCCCCGACGCGGCGATGGCGCCGGGTGCCTCCGGGGTGTGGCCGATGTCGAGAACCATCCGGGCGGGAGGGCAGGCCAGGCCACCCTTCCTGCCACCCTCCCTGCCACCCTCCCTGCCATCCTCCTTGCCACCACACCCGGCGGCCGACAGGGCAAGCAGGGCGGCGGCGACAAACACCCGCCGACGTCTCACGCCACCCGCTCGCCGGCGACCCAGACGCCGCGCACCACTGGACGGCCGCCGATGGCGCGGACGCGAACAAGATCGGCCCGCCGGCCGGGCGCGATCCGGCCACGATCCGCCAGGCCGGCGGCGGCGGCCGGCGTCGCGGTGACGGTGGCGACGGCGCGCGGCAGGTCCCAGCCGTCGACCGATTTGGCCAGAACGAACACGGCGTGCAGCAGGCTGGCCGGCACGTAGTCCGACGAGACGATGTCCAGCAGGTCGGCCGCTGCCAGGTCGCGGGCCGTCACGTTACCGTATGACGACCGGCCGCGCACCAGGTTCGGACCGCCCATCATCACCGCAAGGCCGTGCGCGCGCGACGCGCGGGCGGCGTCGACGGTGGTCGGAAACTCGGCAATGGTGCAGCCGATCGCCGCCGACTCAACAACGTGCGCCTCGGTCTGGTCGTCGTGGCTGGCGAGGCCGAGACGGCGGTCGCGAGCCCAACCGGCGACCGCTCGCCGCTGGCGCGGCCCGAGCTCGCGCGACGCCGTGGTCAGCCGATCGAACTCGTCGGCGATGGCAGCGTCGCTCATCCGGTCGTCCTCGCGCCGCAGCCGGTACCAGACCTCGACGTCCGCGGTCTGGCGCTGCCCGGGCGCGTGGTCCATGACCGATACCAAGCCGACCAACGGGTCGTCGTCGAAGCTCGAAAGCTGGTCGAGCACGGTCGCGCCGATGACCTCGCAGCGCAGGTGGATGCGGTGGTCGGCGCGCAGCATCCCGGCCATCCGGGCTTCGGTGAGGCCGCCGACGATCGGCTTGAGGTGCTCGGCCCGCAACTCGCCCTTCTCGCTCAACCCGAGGCACAGCGCGTCGTAGACCGTGGTGATGCCGGAGGTGGCGATCTCGGCGTCATGGTTGACGGCGGCCGACACCGGATCCCAATACACCTTGGGGCGCGGCTGGTAGTGCTGCTCCAGCTTGTCGGTGTGCAGGTCGATCAGGCCGGGCATCAGGAAGTCGCCGTCCAGGTCGATGGCGTCGGGCGGCGCCGCCGCCGTGTCGTCGACGGTCGAGATCGTCCCGTCCCGCACCTCCAGGGTGCCGAGGACGATCCGGTCGGGCAGTACGAGACGGGCGTTCCGGAAGGCTAATGTCATGGCGATGCTCGGGGTTCAGCGTTGGCGACGCGGCCTTCGGATAGTGCCACGTTGCGAGATGGCGCAAGTGACGCTTGTGTGACGGCTTTGCCGCTTGCCCGTGCATGGCCGCGCTTGCATCCGCCGGCCGCTGTCCGTATAAGGCGCTCTCCGTCGCGGCTGCGCCTGCGCGGAAGCGTTTCTTGTGGAGTGCGAGCAATGGCCGTTCCGAAGCGAAAGACTACCCCGTCCCGTCGGGGTATGCGCCGGGCGCACGACCGGATCCAGTCCGACGCCTACGTCGAGAGCCCGGAGACCGGCGAGCTGCATCGGCCGCACCACATCGACCTCAAGACCGGCATGTACCGCGGTCGCCAGGTTCTGAAGGTCAAGGAAAAGTTCTGATCGTCACAGCCGACGTTCAGGCCTTGTTGCAGACCCCCGCGCCCCTTGCGCGGGGGTTTTGCGTTTCCGGATCGCTTCTCGCCGCGGCGTGGCGCCGGTAGAATACGGCCAGCAGCCTGGGGTGGGCCGATGCGGGCGCGCGACGACGGGGTAATCCGGGTCGAGGACCATGGCGACGGCGTGTGGCGGATCGAGGAGCTCTTCGCGCTCCCGTACTGCCGGGGTGCGATCTGGGTGGTGGATGGCCTCGACCGCCGGCTGGTTCTCGACGCCGGCTGGGGCTTGGTGCCGCTCGACCGCTGCCTGCCCGAGTTGTTCGACCGCCCTATCGTCGCGGTTGCCAGCCACACCCACTTCGACCACATCGGCGGGTTGCACCGCTTCGCGGACCGGATGGTTCATCCGCTTGAGGCGCCCATCCTGGCCGATCCATCACCGACGGCCGTCCAGAGCCTGCCGTTCCTGCTGGAGCACGATACCCTCGCCTTCGACCCGGTGGCCGGCGGGTTCGACGCCTCGGCCTGGCGGCTGCCGACGATGCCGGCGACCTCGACCGTAGCGGAAGGCGATCGGATCGACCTCGGCCGCCGGGTGCTTCGCGTGCTGCACACGCCGGGGCACTCGCCGGGCCATATCTGCCTGTTCGAGGAGGCGACGGGGTTCCTGTTCGCCGCTGACGCGATCTACGACGGCGCGATGTTCGACACGCTTCCCGGAGCTTCCATTTCCGATCTGCTGTCGACGCACGCGCGCCTTGCCGCGCTGCCGGCAACCCGGGTCTTTCCAGGTCACTTCGAGGTCTTCGACCGCGCGCGCCTGATGACGCTCGTGGAACGCTACCGCCGGGAAAAGGCGACGTGACCGGCCGCCTCCTGATCCTGTCCGAGCGCGAGGCTGGCTGTGCCGAGCGGCTCCGAGGGACCGGGTTCGGCCCGGATGTGGCGACCGAGATCGCCGGCTACCTCAGCCAGGCGACCGACCTCGTCGCCTTCGAGGCGGCGATCGCGACCGCGCTCGCGTCGGTCGGCGTGTCGGTTCGGTTCGCCGATCCGACGGCTCCGGAGGAATGGTTCGACTGGCTGTGCGAGCGGCCGTCGCAGACGCTCGTCTGGCCGGTCACGGACGGGATCTGGTATTATCGTGGGAGCGCTGGAGCGGCGATCGCGCGGCTGGTCGGCGCCCGCCGGTTCGGATCCCCGGCAGCCGTCCAGCATCTGTCCCAGGACAAGGCGAAGGCTGGCGCCGTCGCGGCGGCGCTCGGGGTGCCGGTGCCGGCGACCGGCCTGCTGCGAGACGGCGCGTGGTTGTCTCCATCTCCGGGCGGGAGCGGCCCCTGGTTCGTGAAGCCGAACACGCTCGGCGCCAAGCTCGGCATCTGGGCTGACTCGCGGGTCGACGACCTCGAGGCGGCGCTTGCGCTGTCCAGGAGGATCTTCGCGCGCTACCGCGACGACGCTGTCGTCCAGGCCTACGTTCCGGGCTTCGACGTCCGAGTGTCCTGGATGGCGGTCGATCGGGACCCGGGGCTCGACCGGATCGGGGTCTATCGCCTCGACAGCGGCGGCGGCGGCGAGACCGCCGGTGACTTCATGGCCATGGCGGACAACCGGACCCTGTCGGGAACATCGGATACCGAGGGAACGGCGTCGGCGTCGCGGACGGGTAGGGCGGCGTTCGTGCCTCGCATGGTGGATGTGGCGCTCGGGGAGCCGGCGCTCGCCGCCGAGATTGCCGGACTGGTACGGCGGGCGGCCAACGGGATCGGCCTGCGCGACGTGTTCTCCATGGACTTCCGGGTGGCCTGGAACGGCAAGCCGTGCCTTCTGGAGTTCGAAGGCTGCCCGGCGGTCACGATTTATGACTTCGGGCGCTACCTCGCCGACAACTGGGGCTGCGATCTCCCCGAAGCGCTCGCCCGGGCGATACCCCCAGCGTTCAGTCGTGCCGACGAACCCTGACCGAAGGCCGGCCTCGGCCTTGATCCGGAAGCGCCTGGCGCGCGACGCGCGCCAGGATTGAGCCAGGGTTGAGATCGCCGGCACAGTTCGACTATAATTCGAAACT
>CAYNFA010000473.1:0-3997 GCA_964396345.1 uncultured Thalassobaculum sp. | reverse complement strand
TGACCCAGGTAACCGGGTGACCCAGGTAACCGGGTGACGGTGTCGGCCGACGGCGCCGCGCCGTCCGCGAGACCTCATTCCCGCTCCGGCTTGCCGACGGTCTCGACCCGATAGCCGACGCCGCCTTCTGGCGGCAGCGGCGACAGCCGGCTCAGCACGCCGTGCCGGCGGGCGTCCAGCAGCAGCCGGCCGATCGGCTGAAACAGCGTCTCGCCGCCACCCTCCGGCGGTGGCGCCAGCCGGATGCGGACGCTGCGCGGCTCGGTGAAGCGGTTGCGCTCCAGCATGCGGCGCACCGATTCCTCGGCGTGCGCCCGGTCGAGGCCCCGGAGATCCAACTCGTAGTCGGCGTCCGCTCCGGCTTCGGACAGCCGCCGCAACAGGCGCTCGGGGTCCATTCCCGCCTCCCTCTCGGCGCGACTCCCCTAGCGCGGACGCTGCCCGACCACAAGGCGATCCTCGCGTCGGCATGAGTATCCCGTACGGGGACCCCGAATTCGACATGGCTGGGGGGGGGCGGATATTGAATGCCGGCTCACGTCGTCTTATGTTCACGATGTCTCCGACGGGTGTCGGCACAGCATGGGGTTCACGATGGAATATGATCGCAAGTATATGAACCGGGCCGACGCCGACGTCGCGCATTACGACGTCGGGCTGCGTCAGTACATGCTCGGGGTATACAACCACATGGTGGCGGCGCTCGCCTTCACCGGGATCGTCGCCTATGGGTCGACGTTGCTGGCGGTGCAGGACGGCGCGCTGACGGCTTTCGGGCAGGCCATCTATATGTCGCCGCTGAAGTGGGTGGTGATGCTCGCGCCGATCGGGATGGTGTTCCTGCTGTCGGCGCGGGTTCGGTCGATGTCGCTGGGCGGCGCACGGGCGGCTTTCTACGTCTTCGCGGCGCTGATGGGCTTGTCCCTGTCGTCGATCTTTCTGGTCTACACCGGGGAGAGCGTGGCGCGGGTGTTCTTCATCACGGCGGCGGCCTTCGGCGGTCTCAGCCTGTACGGCTACACCACCAAGAAGGATCTCTCGGGCTTCGGCTCCTTCCTGATCATGGGCCTGTTCGGGATCATCATCGCCTCGGTGGTCAACATCTTCATGGCTTCCACCGCGCTGCAGTTCGCCATCTCGGCGATCGGCGTGCTGGTGTTCGCCGGACTGACCGCCTACGACACACAGCGCATCAAGGAAATGTACGACGAGGTCGACTCGTCCGACGTCGCCGGCAAGAAGGCGATCCTGGGCGCACTGACCCTCTACCTCGACTTCATCAACCTGTTCATCATGCTGCTCCATCTCTTCGGCAATCGGGAATAGCCGACGACGCTGAGCTGAACGGGTTGCGGGAAGCAGGCCCCGCCGGGCAACCGGCGGGGCCTTTCGCGTGGGCCGAATGCGTGCCTTTCGCGAGCGACGGGCTGACTCGGCCGACGCCAGCCACTAGTATGCGTCGCCGCCGGGCAGGGATGGGATGAGGGCGAGGAATGGCGCAGAGTCTCTACGAGGTGCACACGCTGAAGGGCGGGCAGTGGGTCATCGATTCGACCTACCCGGATCGGGCATCCTCGATCGAGGTGGCCAAGCAACTGCACGGCGAGAAGCGGTTCGACGCAATCAAGGTGATCAAGGACACCTTCGATTCGCAGTCCGGCAAGGGGAAGGAGATCGTCGTCTACGACACCTCCAGGACTCCGCGCGACAAGAAGGCGCCGCAGACGGCCGCGGCCAAGGCGGCGGAGGCTGCTGCCGCGAAAGTCGGTTCCGACACCTCCAGGCCGCCCCCCGACCGGGCCAAGCCCGCCAACAAGGATCTCTCGGTCGCCCTCAAGGCGGTGTTGTGGCTCGCCCTGATTCTGGTCGGCGGGCTCGGCCTGCTGTTCCTGGTCACCAAGGCCGGCGACATGATGGGCAAGGGCTTCTGACCCTGCGTGTCGCTTGCGGCCCGGTACGCTACGGCCAGGGCAGCGACGTCCGGATCATGCCGGCTTCGCTGAAATAGCTGTCGTAGTCGGTCGGCGGCCCGGCCAGATCGTGGATCAGTCTGATCAGGCTGTACTGCTCCGAGGGTATCGCGATCGGCGGGGTCCAGTCCCGGGGCATCGGCAGGAGGCAGCGCTGCCGATCGACCGCGACCACCACCTCACGATGTGCCAGCCGCCCTTCCAGGAACACGTCCAGGTAGAGCGTTCGGGCGTTCTCCGTGGCGAAGGGGTTGCCCGGCGGAAGGCTGTAGGAGCCCTGCTCCACCAAGCCGTACGCCATGGTCACGGAAATATTCGGGCGGTAGCAGAAGGCCACCTGATGCTCGTCCGCCAACAGCCGCTCGACGCTGCCGTCGGGCTTGCGGGTCGCCACGATGCGGTGCCGGTAGGTTGGCCTGAACAAAACCGTCCAGTCCTCGACGCCGCTGCCGACAACGATCATGAGCAGGTCGCGCAGATCCATCGTCACTCAGCCGGATTCCAGCCGGCGGTCGTGCGGGTCCCGCTTAGGCCACTCCGGCAACCGCTTGCCGGTCACCGCCTCCAGCGAGGCGCGGGCGTTCTCGATGATCATGCTGGATCGCGCGGCGATCCGAGGGCTCGACGCGATGGCCTCGACCACCTCGGGCTGGCCGATGATCAGCATCAGCTCGTCGAGGCTCTCGCAGAGTTCGACGGCGCCGGCCAGGAGGCGGGCGTTGCCGTCGCGTTCCTCGGCCTTGCCGGACCATGATAGCGTGCCGATCTGCTGCGGCGCGCCGCCGCGGCTGTAGGACCAGAGTTCGCCATTTGGCCGGAGCTTCCAGGGACCGGGGGTGTAGCGCGGCACGGCGGTTCTCCTCTGGACGTCATCGCGATGGTATCGGCGGCCTTGCCGCTCCACAACAGCACCGCCGTCGCCACGGCAGGCCTTGGGTGATGGATTCCTAAAGCCCGACGCCGTTGCTATGATGGGGACGTGGCGGGAGGAGGATCGACCGTGTATCGACTGGCTTTGGCGATAATGATCGTGGGCACGATGACTGGCTGCGGCGCCGGCTCGCTTCTCCAGTCCGAAAGCGATCGCCGACAGGAGATTGCGGCGGCGGTCGCCGAAGCGCTCGACGCCGAGAAGGGCTGGCAGAGCAATTTCATCGAACGCCGGACGGAGACAATGCTGGCCGAACAGAAGGCCACGTCCGCACGGGCCGAGGAGGTCGCTGGCCGCATGCGGGAACTGGAGGGGCGGCTGGACGAACTGGCGCGGACCGTTCCCTCGATCGCTGATCCCGGCTTCGGTCGCGGCCGACCGGCAACGGCGGCGAGGACGACCACGACCGCTCCGGGCCCGGATGACGCCGAGGTGCAGGCGTTGCGACGGGACCTCGGCGCCATGACCGGTGCGGTCGCGCAGCTGCTGTCCGATCGCGAGCAGGCCGACGCCATGGCCCAGGCACGGTTCGAACGTTTGGAGTTGCGCACCAGCCAACTGGCCTGGCCGAGATCCGACGCCGAGCGGGCGGTTCATCTCGCGTCCTATCGCAGCCATGAGTCGGCACTGCGGGGATGGGAGGCGCTCCAGGACCGCTACCGTCGCGTGCTGACCGCCGAGACGCCCACCTTTGTGGAAGTCGATACAGTGTCTGGGCGGTATGTACGATTGTTCGTCGGCGCGGGTCGCCGGGAAGCGGTGCTGGACGGGATTCGCGACGCGGTGCGGCGGGGGGCGGGGACTACGCCATGGTTCTGCCCTTGCCGGTGGCTCCCGGCAGCTGAGCCGTCAGCGTTTCCCCGGCGCGCCTGCCGAGCCTTCGGCCCAGAGCTGTCGGCCGCCGCCATTCCATGGCCGCGAGGAACCAGGTTGTCGGCAGTGGCCCGTCGCGTCTCGGCGTTGGCGCTCGGTGTTTGAGTCAGCCAAAGCAGCATACGGTCGCACTCGCGGGACGTATATATTGCCTTGCGGGGATCGTATGGGTGGGACGTGGAAAACCGAATCAGAGCGCATGTACTGATCGTCGAGGATGATC
>CAYNFA010000472.1:0-4000 GCA_964396345.1 uncultured Thalassobaculum sp. | reverse complement strand
CCAGGTGGTCGACGCCAGTTTCGATGCCATCATCACGGTAGACCCGGCGGCACGGATCCGCACCGCCAACGCTGGGGCTGAACGGCTGTTCGGCGTGCCGATGGACCGGCTGCCGGGAACCCGGATCGACAGCCTGCTGACCGGCGCCTGGGCAGACGACGTGCGTTATCGGCCTCTGGGGGCGCTGGAGGATCCGGTGCGCGGCCGGCAGACGGTGCAGGCCATCGTCTCGCGCAGCGATGGCGGCACGGTTCCCGCTGAATTGACAGTCGCCGAGACCGCCGCCGACGACCGGGTGTTCGTGATCGTGCTGCGCGACATCGGTGCGCGGCTGGACGCCGAGGAGGCGGCGCGTCGCGCTGGCGACCGCCTGCGCGACGCCGTCGAGCGGATCACCGACGGATTCGCCCTGTTTGGCCCCGACCGGCGTCTGGTGATCTGCAATTCGCGTTTCGTGGGCATGCTCGGCGAAGCCGGCGTCACCGCCCGGCCAGGGGTGCGTTTCGACGTGATGATGGAGCGTTACGCCGAGACCTCCTGCGCGCCGGTCGACGCCGCCGGACGCGCCGACGATTGGATGCGGGAGAGGATGGCGGCGTTCGCGCAGGCCACGACGCCACGGGTTCAGGAATGCCTCGACGGCCGCTGGTTCAGGATCGACGAGCGTCCCACGGCGGAAGGGGGGCTGGTCGGCGTCTACACCGACATCACCGAGTTGAAGTGGCGCGAGATGGAGATGACGGAGGCGATGCTGCGCGCCGAGGCTGCCAGTTTGGCCAAGTCGGCGTTCCTCGCCAACATGAGCCACGAGCTTCGCACGCCGCTGAACGCGGTCATCGGTTTCGCCGACCTGATGAAGCGCGAACTGTTCGGCCCGCTCGGGCACGACCACTACCGCTCCTATGTCGACGACATCATCGAGAGCGGGTCCAACCTGCTGGCGATGATCGAGGTTATTCTCGAGTTCTCGAGGTCGGAGCACACGTCGCTGCTCGATGCCGACACCCGCAGCGACCTCGGCGAGGTGGTCGAGGCGGTGATGCGCGACCTGATGCCGGCGGCCATGGAGAAGGAGATCCGGGTGACCGCGGAGGTCGACAAGGCTATCCCGCCGCTGACCGTGGACCCCGCGATCCTCTACCAGATCCTGCAGAACATCGTCTCGAACGCCATCAAGTTCTCGAATCCGCGCTCGCTGGTTCACGTCCGCGCCTTCGTCGACGCGCATGGCTGCCCAGCCATGGCGGTCACCGACCACGGCATGGGCATCCCGCCGGATCTGGTCGACAAGGTCACCCAACCGTTCTGGCAGCGCCAGGGACCACTGGTTCGCAGCCACGGCGGCGTCGGCCTGGGTCTCGCCATCGTGAAATCCCACTTGGACACTCTTGGCGGCGAACTGCTGTTCGACAGCCGCGTCGACGAGGGCACGACGGTGACGGTGCGGTTTCCGCAATCTCGGATCGCTGCACCTTCATGACGGCCGGGCCGGGGGCATCCTAACGTTGGATGCACCCCGCCGCCCGACCAGATGAGGTAGGAATTACTGCCCAGTGTACCAGGAGTCGGCGTAGAAGCCGCCGCCGATGCCACCGAGGATCCGCATGCCGCCGCGCACCGCTTCGTATCCGGCGTGGGCCATCGGCCCGCCCCAGTAGCCCATCATGCCGCCACCGCCACCGGCACCTGCACCGGCACCTGCACCTGCACCGGCTGCGGCACCGGTCGTCCCGGTCGCGTAGGCGTATACCGGAATGATCAGGCCGTCGGTAACGATCACCGCCACTGCCGCGCCAGCGATCACGCCAGCGGTGATGGCGACGACGCGGTAAGCGTCGAAGCTGGAACCCGCCGCGGAACCCGCGGCCTGGGCTTGAGCGCCGGTCGGGGCCAGCGCCATCGTCGAGGCGATCAGGCCGGCCGCTGCCACGGTCTTGAGACTGTTCATGAACGTTCTCCTCGGTCTCGGGTGCGTCGCCGAGGAAATGCTCACCGCCCCCAACGACCCGCCCGGGCTGGCCGGGACCCGGCCGCCGGGGCGTCCCAGGAACACTCTAAAGGATCGTGGTCAACCGCGCACCTGTACCCGCGCGCCGGGTGTCAGTCGGGATCGAAGATTGCCGCCGTCGCGGTGAAGCCGCCATCCACCGGAAGCGAGTGTCCCGTAACGTAGCTGGCGTCATCGCTGGCGAGGAAGGCCGCTGCACCAGCGATCTCCTGCGGCAATCCGTAGCGGGCGAGCGGGATGCCGCGAGTGTAGGTGGCGCGGGTGGCGGCGGTGTGAACCTGCGCGACCATCGCCGTGTCGACGGGGCCCGGCGCCAGGGCGTTTACCCGGATCCCGTGCGGCGCGAGTTCGATCGCCAGGGTCCGGGTCAGGCCGACCACTCCGTGCTTGGAACTGGCGTAGCCGACGCGCCCGGAAATCCCCTGCAGCCCGGCGACGCTGCTGACGTTGATGATGGCGCCGCGCCCGGCCGCGATCATCGCCGGGACCACCGCCCGGGCGCAGCGGTAGGAGCCGGTGAGATTGACCGCCACGATGCGCTCGAAATCCTCCGGCCGCTGCTTCAGGAACGATACCTGCTCGCCGATCCCGGCCGAGTTCATCAGGATGTCGATGCGCCCGAAGGCGGCGAGGGCGGCCGCCGCCATCGCCTCCACGCTGGCGCCGTCGGTGACGTCCACGGCGATCGAGTGGGACGCCACGCCAAGCGCGGCCACCTCGGCGGCGGCCTCGTCGGCCAGATCGGCGTTCACATCTGCGATCACGACGGCACACCCCTCCTCGGCGAACCGCCGCGCTGAGGCGAGACCGAGGCCACCGCCGCCGCCGGTGACGATGGCGACCCGCCCTTCCAGCCTGCGTACATGTGCCATGCTTAGCCCTCCGCCTTGCTCCGCCCGAGCCTAGCACCGCCGCGAAACTGGCGGCAGCGATCCTTTCAGCCGTCGGTGGCGGCGCCGATCACCGCCGGCCAGTCGTCCCGCGCGGTCCAGCCGAGGTCGCGCGCGGCGGTCCGGCTGTCGAGCGGGCTGGCGGTGGGCCGCCCGTCGAACCAGCCCCGATCGCGTATCGGGGGCAGCGTCCCGTACACCCGCTCGATCCAGGCGAGGGCCGCGACCCCGCCGAGGGTGTCGCGCGCGGCGATGACGTACGCCGCGTACGGGGCGGTCTCGACCAGCGTGGCGGCCCGGAAGGCGGCGGCCGCGTCACGGGACGTCACGAAGCAGCGGTGGGCGGGCAGCGGGCCGTAGCGGGGGCCGTCGACGGCGATGCCCGGATGGCCCTCCTCGGGGCCGAGGGTCGCGAGTTCAGCCAGGATCTCGCGAGCCTTTTCCGGGCGCACGATCAGGGTCGGGCGCAGGCACACGATGGAGCCGATGCCGCCACGCCGGGAGAAGCTCTGGGCGTTCTGTTCGATCAGCGCCTTGGTCAGGTCGTAGGTGCGCGTCGGCCGCAGCGGGTGGCTCTCGTCGATCGGCAGGAAGTCGGGTGGGTTGCCGGGGTTGAAGCCGTACGCGGCCGACGACGAGGCGATCACCAGCTTGGCGACCCCGGTCTCCTCGCAGGCCTTCAGGACGTTCCAGCTGCCCAGGACGTTGACCTCGGCGTAGCGGTGCTCCGGGACGTCGGTGCCGTCGTCGATGCCCGCCAGATGCACGACCCTGTCGTGGCCGCGCACGGCGCTGCGCACCGCCTCCAGGTCGCGAACGTCGACCGGGCGCCAGGCGAGGTCGCGGACCGGCTTGCGCAGGTCCAGAACCTCGACGTCATGATCGCCGGCGAAGGCGGCGACGACATGCGTTCCCAGCAGCCCGCCGCCCCCGGTCACCAGAACCTTCGGCCGTGTCATGCCCGCACTCCCATCACCCTGGCCGTGCCGCGGATCGGGGGAGCATAATACCGGCGTCGCAAGCGCGGAAAGCAAGGAGGGGAGGGTGACAGGGCAATTGGGTGAAAGAGCGCGTGACAGTCAGGTGAAGCTCTGAATCGATC
>CAYNFA010000471.1:0-4005 GCA_964396345.1 uncultured Thalassobaculum sp. | reverse complement strand
CGTCGCTTGTCGTGCTACGATTCACGTTCGTGTTAGACAATCGGAGATGCCGCGCCGGATGACCAGCGCCTCGCAGATCGTCGGAGCCGGCGTACCGTCAGGATATGCGTCCGCCGGGCTTGTTGAGCGATCATCGCCAAGAGACACGGTCGGCGCGGAGTCCGCGCGTGGCGAGCCATCGGCGCGTGCCGCAGCCTCCAGTGCGCCGCAGGGTGCCAACCGGCCCGGCCTGGCGGTGCGACTGCCCGGTCAGGAGGGGCTCGAGCCCAGTGGCTCGCGGCGCCCGTTCGTCACCGGCGGCGCGTTCACGCTGGCCGTCGCACTCGGCCTGTCGCTCGACCAGAAGACCCAGCCCGATTACCTCGCGCCGGCGATCCCGTCTTCTGTTACCGAGGGCGCCGGGGGCGGCAAGGGGGCGGTCGGGGACGACGGGCTGACCGAGGAGGAACAACAATTGGTTCGCGAGTTGAAGGCTCGCGATGCGGAGGTGCGCCGCCACGAGGCCGCCCACGCAGCTGCCGGCGGCCAGTACGCCGGCGCGCCCACCTACACCTACCAGCGTGGCCCCGACGGTCGTCAGTACGCAGTCGGTGGGTCGGTGTCGATCGATACAGCCCCGGTCCGCGGCGATCCCGAAGCCACGATCCGCAAGGCACAGCAGATCAAGGCTGCGGCCAGCGCACCGGCTGATCCGTCCGGGCAGGATCGCCGAATCGGAGCCCAGGCTGACGCCTTGCGCCAGCAGGCCGAGGCGGAGCTGCGAGCCGAACGTCGCGAGGAGAGCGAGGCTGAGGCCACCGTTTCCGCTGAGGCGGTCCCGGGAGGCAGCGCCAGCTCGGGCGACGGGTTCACGCAAGCGGATTTTAGCGGAGTTGCGGCACGGTATCGGGTCGACTCCGGGGGGCCGCAGCTGGTATCGATTGCAGTCTGACCGGCCAATTTAGAGCGTCAGCGTCTCGGTGCGGCGGCTTCGCGGGGCGCGTTCTGCGAAGGCGAGGGCTGCGAAGGCGAGGGTCTGGACGGGGTCGGTTGGAATCCCAGGCACGCCTGAAAGCTGTCGGCAGTTTGTCCGGGGGTCTCCGTGCAGCGGAAGAACAGGTCGCGGCATCGGGTGTAATCGGTATCGTTTCCTGTGAACCTCAGGTCGTCGCATAATTCCTGAAAACGCTTGGCGATCAGCGTGAAGCTCTCGGCCGGCTCCTCGACTGCATCGGCGCTTGGATCGAGAGCCCTGACCCTCAAGAACTGCGCGATGGCCTGGTTGGCGCGCCGCAGCGTGATCTCGGCCTCGATTCGATCGCCGAGGATCGTAAAGTACGTCACATGGATGGTTTCCCCGAGCATCATCTGACGCAGGACCGGCGGGATGAAGCCCTGGCGGGCATCGCCCCAAACGATGAACTGGATGGCGCGTCCGGCAATGCTGTAAAGCGAGGGGTCGCTGCCGACCTCGAGCTTCTTGAGATCATCGAGGTCGATCGGGTCGTTGGCGTCAATCCGGTAGATCGGCAGGCGATCGCCGGTCAGCATGGCTTGGCTGGAACGCGGCAGACTGAATTCTCCCCAGATCGAGTTGTCGTTCATTCGCAAAAGCTTGAAAGCATAGCCGTTCTGGGTCAGTACCCGGGCCTCAAGAACGGGCTTCTTGCTGAGCGGGTCGGTCATTGCCTCGACGTACCATTGAACCCGCTGGGCGGCGACCGGCGTTGCGAGTACCACGGCGGCAAGGACCAGCGCGGCCGCGACAAGGAACGGACGACAGGATCGGCGGACGTGCTGCATGGGAGTGGAGTATAGGTGAACCGCAATCCGGTCGATAGGGCAGGGCCATGGGCGTGGTAACGGGAATTGCGGTAACGGTGGCGGCCGCCTGGGGGTTGCTGGTGGTGGCGCTGTATGTTCTGCAGCGCAGCATCCTGTTCGTCCCCGACGTTACCCGTCCGGACCCCGCGGCGGGCCTGGCACCGGAGATGGTGCGGGTAAAGGCCGAAACCACCGACGGCCTGTCGCTGGAGGGCTGGTGGCATCCGCCGCCGCCCGGCGGGGTCGCGATCCTGTACTTCCACGGCAACGCCGGCAGCATCGGCAGCCGTGGCGGCAAGGCGCGGCGACTGATGGACCGTGGTTACGGGGTGCTGCTGGCAGGATACCGCGGCTATGGTGGCAACCCTGGGTCTCCAAGCGAGGAAGGACTTATCACCGACGGCCGTGCCTGGCTGGAGGCTCTGGAGACCCTTGGCGTGCCAGCGCGGTCGGCGCTGATCTACGGGGAGTCCCTCGGCTCGGGAGTGGCCACCGCGTTGGCGGTCGAGCGGGCGGTGGCGGGCGTCGTTCTGGAAGCCCCCTATGTCTCGATCGAGGAGATCGCGGCGACGCGCTACTGGTTCGTGCCAGTCCGCCGTCTCCTGCTGGACCGCTTCGATAACGCCAGTCGGGTTTCGCTGCTCAAGGCCCCGGTGCTGGTGATCCATGGTACCGCCGACCGGGTTGTCCCCGTCGGTCACGGCGAACGCCTGTTCGCGCTGGCGGCCGAACCAAAACGCTTCGCGAGGCTCGAGGGGGGCGGCCATGTCAACCTGTTCGACCACGGGGCTCTGCCGGCCCTTGACGCCTTCGTTGCCGAGGTCGTTCGGCCCGGAACCTAGCCTCGACGGCCCTTAACGGTTATTTAGGGTGTCTGGAGGATAACAAGTGATGGCTATCACCAACGCGATCTCGAGCGCCGTCAGCGGTGCAGTGGCGTCGGAGCGGCGTTTCGCTACATCGGCGAGCAACGTGGCGAACCTTCGCAGCGTCGCGGCACCGTCCCTTCAAGGGGCGCCGGTGGACGGCGACGGCAGTCCGTTATTCAGGCCGGCACGATCGGTCGACCAGTCGAGCGCCACCGGCGGGGTGCGGTCGGTCACGCTGTTGGTGGATCCGTCCTCGGTGCAGGAGTATGACCCGTCGGCCGCGGACGCCGACGAGAACGGGCTGGTGAACCGGCCGAATGTCGATCCGGCACGCGAGACGGCCGATCAGATCGCCGGCCAGCGGCAGTTCGAAGCGAACCTCGCGACGATACGCGCCGCCGACGATCTGCTCCGTACCACCATCGACATCAAGAGCTGAGCGTCTCGCGGGAGGCGAGGGCCTTGACCGTCGCCCTGAACGGCAGCATCACGCAGTCGTGACGCGAGCGGGCGTCTCGAACTGGCGCGAAATTGCTGAGCCGGATCCAGGGCAGATCGGCCTCCGGGGCGCGGCCGGACAGATAGGCAGCGACAATCTCGGCGGAGTTCAAAAGCTTTCCGACACGAACGCCCACAGCCTCCTGGGCGATGATCGCGGCCGCGGCCTGACAGAGAGCGCAGCCCTGAACCTTCGCGCCGACCCCGATCACCGTGTCGCCCTCGATAGCCAGATCGATCGTCACGCGGTCGCCGCAGATCGGGTTGTCCACGCGCGCCGACACGGTGGGTCGGTCGAGCCGGGACAGGCTCCGCCCGTCTCGGGCCAGAGCCAGGATTTCGGCCTGGTAGAGCGGATCATCGTTCATGCGGACTCGTCGGCGGTCAGGGCGGCCAGCGCCGCGGGCGTGTCGATGTCAGTCAGAACCGACTCGTCCTCCACCTCGACCTCGACGACTAGCTCGTCGTGCTCGCCGATGATGTGGCGGGCGCCGACGTCGCCGGATACCAGCCCCATTTCCTCGAAAAAACGCCGGCCAAACAGCACCGGGTTGCCACGCTTGCCGCGCCGGGTTGGGACGACGATGGCGCGGCCCTCGACCGGGTCGAACGCGGCGATCAGTCGATCGATCACGGCGGCGCTGACTTTCGGCATGTCCGCCAGGCAGACGATCACGCCCGCAGTGTCCGGAGGAAGCGCGGCCAGCCCGGTCTTGAGCGACGTCGACAGGCCGTCGGCGAAATCCGGGTTCTCGGCAAAGTTGACGGGGCAGCCACCAAGAGCCGATCTTACTCGGTCGGCCTCGTGACCGGTCACCACCACCACTGGTTCGGC
>CAYNFA010000470.1:0-4013 GCA_964396345.1 uncultured Thalassobaculum sp. | reverse complement strand
GCGCGACCCCCTCCCCGCACGCCGCGAGTTCCTCGATGCGGCTGGCCGACAGAGGCGCGCGCTGCGTGGCGTCCAACGGCACCAGTGTCGGGCGCAACCCGGCGTCGAGAACAGCGCGCGCGGCCTCCGGGTCGAAGAACACGTTGAACTCGGCCGCCGGCGTCACATTGCCGTGGGCGATGCCGCCGCCCATGATCACCAGCCGGGCGATGCGGGCAGCGAGATCCGGACGCTTGACCAGCGCGACCGCGAGATTTGTCAGCGGGCCGACCGCGACCACGGTCAGGTCCGACCGCGTCGCCGCCTGCTCGAGGATGGCGGCGACGCCGTGGCCTGCGGCCAGCCCGCCGGAGGCCCCCGGAAGATCGACTCCGCCAAGCCCGTCGGCGCCGTGGATCCGCTCGCCGAACACCGGCGCCGCCACCAGCGGTCGCGGACAACCGGCGAACACCGGTACCTCAGGCCGTCCGGCGAAGTCGCGGATCCGTCGCGCGTTGCGGGCCGTGGCCGCCAGCGGCACGTTGCCGGCAACCGTGGTAATCCCTGTCACAGTCAGGGCGTCCGGCATGGCGAACGCCATCAACAAGGCGATCGCGTCGTCGATGCCGGGATCGCAATCGATGAGGACGGGGCGCGGTCCGTTCACCCGGGCGGCTCCAATTTCGTGCATTCGGGACCATATCCAGGCGATGCGACCCCGTCACCTCCAACCGTCCGCCGGCGCCTTCACGGTTGCGCCGACCGGCCGGCTTGGGTAAGCCGGGCCCTCAATTACACATTCCGGGGAGAACCATCGTGACGCCGACCGACATTGCCCAAGTCCAGAGCTACCTGCGGCGGCGCTTCTCGAACTCGCGCATCGGCCTGGTCCGGCGCGGCAACAAGACCGATTCCGTCGAGGTCATGCTGGAAGACGAGTTCATGGGGGTGATCTACAAGGATGTCGAAGACGGCGAGACCTGCTTTCACTTTCAGATGACCATCCTCGACATCGATCTCGAGGACGCCTGAGGACGATTTCCGGCGCTATCCGATCGTCGCCTTCGGAGCCGGCGCCAGCAGGGCGGCAATCCGCTTCTCGATCTCGACCACTACCAGCAGGGCAAACCCGATCGCGACGATCGCGGCGCCGTCGGCGAGGTCCACCGGCCGGCTTCCGAACACGGCGTGCATGAACGGCAGGTAGGTGAAGCCGACCTGCGCAACGACAACCGTGGCGACCCCGATGAGGACGGCGCGCGTTCCGAACAGGCCCTGCCAGGTCATCGACGGGCCATGCACGTAGCGCACGCTGAAGAGGTAGAAGATCTCCATCACGACCAGCGTGTTCACTACCATGGTGCGGGCGGTCTCGACCGACAGGCCGCGGCCGGTGGCCCAGGCGTAGACGCCGAAGGTGCCGGCCACCATCAGGACCGAGACGAACAGGATCCGCCACAGCAGCCGGCCGGACAGCAGGTGCTCCGTCGGCGCACGCGCCGGGCGGCGCATGGCGCCGGGCTCGGTCGGCTCGAACGCCAGGGTCAGCCCGAGTGCCACGGCAGTCACCATGTTGATCCACAGGATCTGGATCGGCGTGACCGGCAGGGTCAGGCCGAACAGGATGGCGAGGATGATCGTCATCGCCTCGCCGCCGTTGGTCGGGAGCGTCCAGGTGATGACCTTGGTGAGGTTGTCGTAGACGGTACGGCCTTCGCGGACCGCCGCCACGATCGAGGCGAAGTTGTCGTCGGCGAGCACCATCTCGCTCGCCTCCTTGGCAACCTCCGTGCCCTTGCCCCCCATGGCGACGCCGACATCGGCGCGTTTCAGGGCCGGGGCGTCGTTGACCCCATCGCCGGTCATGGCGATCACCGACCCATCGCGCTGGAGGGATTCGACCAGCCGCAGCTTGTGCTCGGGCGTCGTGCGGGCGAACACCGTGGCCTCCTGGGCCCGTCGGTGGAAGCCGGCGTCGTCCAGGGCGTCCAGCTCCTGGCCGGTGACCGCCACCGGATCGTCGGCGAGGCCGAGCTGCACCGCGATCGCCCGCGCCGTCGCGGCATGGTCGCCGGTGATCATCTTCACCCGGATCCCGGCTGCCCGGCACTCCGCCACCGCCGCGATCGCCTCCGGTCGCGGCGGGTCAATCAGGCCGATCAGCCCGAGCAGGACCAGCCTGCCCTCGACGTCGGACGGCGTCAGCGACGCTGTTCCGGGCGCCAGGGTCCGGCGGGCAATGGCGATGACGCGCTGGCCCTCCGCGGCAAGCAGCTCGACCTGTCGGAGCCAGCGGTCACGCTCGACCGGACCGTCGTCGTCGGGCGTGGCGGCACGGGCGCACATCGCCAGCACCCGCTCGGGCGCCCCCTTGACGTAGGCGACCGGCGCCGAGCCCTCGCGGGCGTGGAGCGTCGCCATGTAGCGATGCCGCGCGTCGAACGGAATCTCGTCCAGGCGCGGGAAGCCGGCGCGGGCATCCGAGACGTCGAGGCCCGCCTTGATCGCCAGCGACAGCAGCGCCCCCTCCATGGGATCGCCGTCGACGATCCAGGCTTCGCCGGCCTTCCGGAGGTGGGCGTCGTTGCAGAGGACCGCCGCGAGCGCGAGTTCGAGCAGCACTGGATCGGCGGCGGGATCCACCGGCTGGCCGTCGGATCGGAACCCACCCACCGGAAGATAGCCGACACCCTCGACCGCGAGGCGGCGATGTGGGGTGTCCACGGTTCGCACCGTCATCTCGTTGCGGGTCAGTGTCCCGGTCTTGTCGGAGCAGATGACCGACACCGAGCCGAGGGTCTCGACCGCCGGCAGCTGGCGGACGATGGCGTTGCGCCGCGCCATGCTCTGGACGCCGACCGCCAGGGTGATGGTCATGACAGCCGGCAATCCCTCGGGGATCGCCGCGACCGCCAAGCCGACCACGACCATGAAGGCTTCGTCCAGCTGGTAGGCATGGACGAGCACGGCGTAAGCGAAAACCGCGGCCGACACCGCCAGCACCGCCAGCGTGACCTGCCTCGCGAACTGGGCCATCTGCCGGACCAACGGGGTTGCCAGGCGCTCCACCCCGGTGATCAGGGTGTTGATCCGGCCGAGTTCGGTCGCGGCACCGGTCGCTACGACGACACCGATGCCCTGACCGGCGGCGACGAAGGTTCCGGAGAACGCCATGGAAAAGCGATCGCCGAGCGGCGCGCCGGCGTCGACCGCGGCAACCGCCTTGTCGACCGCCACCGACTCGCCGGTCAGTATCGCCTCGTCGATCCGCAGGCTGCGCGCCTTGATCACCCGGAGGTCGGCCGGCACCCGGTCACCGGCCTCGAGCAGCACGAGGTCGCCCGGCACAACCGCCTCCGCCGCGACAGTCGCCCGCCGGCCGGCTCGCAGGACCGAGGCGTGCGGATCGATCATGGCGCGGATAGCCTCAAGCGCCCGCTCGGCGCGTCCCTCCTGGACGAAGCCGATGACGGCGTTGGCGACCACCACGGCGAAAATCACCAGCGCGTCCGTAAGGTGGCCGAGTGCCCCCGCCAGCACGCCGGCCGCCATCAGCACGTAGATCAGCGGGTCATGGAACTGCAGGAGGAACCGCACGACGATGCCCCGGCCCGGTGCCCGCGGCAGCCGGTTGGGCCCGTGAACGCGGAGCCGGCGGTCGGCCTCGTCGTCGGACAGCCCGCCGTCCCGGGTCCCGAGCTCGTCGAGGACGGCGGCGGCCTCGACGGCGTGCCACCCACGACCCGCCTCCGCCGCCGGACCGGCCGCCGTCACCGAACTCAGCATTCCAAATCCCCGTCTCGAGCCGTCCGCACGTGCCGGCCGGCGCGTCGCCTCAGGGCGTGATCGCGACCTTGAGCACACCGTCGCGCTGGTTGGCGAACAGGTCGTAGGCCTCCTCGATCCGGTTCAGCGTGTAACGGTGCGTCACCAGCGGCCTGGTGTCGAGGCGACCCGACGCGATCACCTCCATCAACCGTCGCATCCGCTCCTTGCCGCCCGGGCAGAGCGTGGTGACGATGGTGTGGTCGCCG
>CAYNFA010000469.1:0-4019 GCA_964396345.1 uncultured Thalassobaculum sp. | reverse complement strand
GGCTCTGCGACCGCGCCGTGATCATCGCTGACGGGGTCCTCGTCGCGGACGCGCCCACCAGCGAGCTGCTCGCCCAGTCCCAGGACGCCACGCTGGAGTCGGTCTTCCATCAGCTGACCCGCGCCGCCGACATCCTGATCGAGGACGTCGATGCGTTGCTGGCCGCGCTCGAGCGCCGGGCGTTCGAGCACAAGGACACCCCGACCGTCGGGCGCAGCCACGGCATCCACGCCGAGCCGGTGACCTTCGGGCTCAAGCTCGCGGGCTACCACGCCGAGTTCCAGCGCGCCCGGGCGCGGCTGGTCGCTGCCCGCAAGGAGATCGCGACCTGCGCGATCTCGGGCGCGGTCGGCACCTTCGCCAACATCGACCCGAGGGTCGAGGAGCATGTCGCCGCCGCCCTCGGCCTGGAGCCGGAGCCGGTGTCGACCCAGGTGATCCCGCGCGACCGCCACGCCATGTTCTTCGCGGTGCTCGGCGTCGTAGCGTCCTCGGTCGAGCGGCTGGCGACCGAGATCCGCCACTTGCAGCGCACCGAGGTGCGCGAGGCCGAGGAGTTCTTCAGCGAGAAGCAGAAGGGCTCGTCGGCGATGCCGCACAAGCGCAACCCGGTGCTGACCGAGAACCTGACCGGTCTGGCGCGGCTGGTGCGAATGGCGGTGGTGCCGGCGATGGAGAACGTCGCACTGTGGCACGAGCGCGACATCAGCCACTCCTCGGTCGAGCGCATGATCGGCCCCGACGCGACGGTCACCCTTGACTTCGCTCTTGCTCGGCTGACCGGGGTGGTCGACAAGCTGGTGGTCTATCCGGAGACCATGCAGGCGAATTTGGACAAGCTCGGCGGCCTGATCCACAGCCAGCGGGTGATGCTGGCGCTGACCCAGAAGGGGGTCAGCCGCGAGGATTCCTACCGCCTGGTGCAGCGCAACGCCATGCCGGTGTGGCTGGAGGGCAAGGATTTCCGCGCCCTGCTGGAAGCCGACCCGGAAGTGACGGCGGCGCTGTCGCCGGCCGAGCTCGACGGCCTGTTCGACCTCGGCTACCACACCAAGCACGTCGACACGATCTTCCGCAGGGTGTTCGGCCGGGCGTAGCGCCGCCTCGGTCGTCCCGGCTACGCCGGCTCGGCGAGGACGGTGGCCAGCACCGGTGCCGTCCCACCTGGGGGAACCAGGACGGTCCGGTAAAGCAGTTCGCACGAGAACGCAACGGCAACGCCCTGGCGCAGCCGGTAGACGTGCGGCCCGAACTCCGGCAGCACCACGCCGGCACCCGCCTCATCCGTCGCCAGGCCCACCAGGGCGACGAACCGGTGCCGCGGCTGATCCACGCTGGCGCCCCGCCGGGCCGCTGCCTCGGCGCCGGCCGCGACCACCCGAAACGGCTCGAACCGAAGCTGCGGGCGGAACTGGAAGGCGCGCCGGATCTCGTTGCCGAGACGCGCCCCGAGGCAGACCGCGGTGGCGCGCTTGAGGTCAGGGTCCTGCACGGGCCGATCGGTGCCGATTGCCGAGAGACGGTCGCACAGCTCCGGCGGCAGCAGCCTGGGAACCACCAGCACCGGCGCCGTTCGGTCGAGATCGCGCGGTTCCTGGGCCATTCCGGCGGCGAGCGTCTCCGCCAGCCGCACCGCCGCGTCCACGGCATCGGCCGTTTCCTCGGTCGTGTACAACGCCACCAGCCGTTGGTTGGCGTCCAGGACAGCGGCCGATGCTGACGCCTGCCCGCCGGTCGCGAGCGATGGGCGAAACAGCGCCATGGCGTCGCCATAGGGATCGATCCAGACCTGGGCGGCCAGCGGAGCGGCCAGTTCCGGCGGCCGGCGTGTCAGCAGGATGCAGTGCGCCCCGAGGCGGGCGAGCGTCGCGGCCCTGCGGGACAACTCTTCCAGAACGCTACGGCCCCGTCCGGTCAGCGGATCCGGGACCGTCACGACCACGATCAGGCCACCGGAAACCTCCTGGTACAGCCGGCGCGTGCGCCCGGCGAGATCGGGCAGCGTGAGGTTAGGCGCGCGGTCCCCTGGCGACAGGGCGGGGACACGCGGTGATCCGGTCACTGCAGCCGACCGCGCGTCGGCTGGATCAGGACGACGCCTTCAATTCGGCCATCGCCTCGCGCAGCATCTCTTCCATGCGATGCTTGAGCCGCGCCTCGGTGAGTTCGCCACCCGCCTCGGAAACCCGCCGCAGCACGAACTCGATGACGTCGGAATCACCGGGCTTCTCGAAATCGGACGCCACCACTTCGCTGGCGAAGTTGGCGGCGGCCTCGCCCTCCAGGCCGAAGAACTCGGAGGCGACCCAGAGCCCGATCTTGCGATTGCGCCGGACGTTCGCCTTGAAGGTCAGCTCGGCATCGTGAGCGAAACGCGACTCTTCGGCGCGCTCGCGGTCCTGGAACCCACCCATTTCGGTCCTCCTCGGATCGACTGTCGGCTGAAACCGGGCGGACCATACACTGCGGCCCCGGCGATGTGAACGACCGATCGCGGTCTTGCGCGATCCAGCCGATACCGCCACTTTTCGCGGTCATGTGCACCGTCGTCGTCCTTCGCCGCCCAGGCCACCCATGGCCCCTGGTCATCGCCGCCAACCGCGACGAGATGGCCGGCCGGCCCTGGCGCGCCCCGGCCCGGCACTGGCCCGACCGCCCGGAGGTGGTCGCCGGCCTCGACTCCCTGGCCGGTGGCAGTTGGCTAGGGCTGAACGATCACGGCGTGCTGGCCTCGGTCCTGAACCGTCACGGCACGCTCGGCCCCGCCCTCGGCAAGCGATCGCGGGGAGAACTGGTGCTCGACGCCCTCGACCACGCCGACGCGGCGGAGGCGGCGCGCGCGCTCGAGGCGCTGGAGCCGGACAGCTTCCGACCGTTCAACCTGCTGGTGGCCGACAGTCAGGACGCGTTCTGGCTCGCCCATCGCGACGACGGCCGGCCGATCGAGGCGGAACCGATCGCCATCGGGGTTTCCATGCTGACCGCCCACGATCTGAACGACCGGGCGGGTTCCGCCCGGACGGCGCGCTACCTCGACCGCTTTCGCGCGGCGCCGCCACCGGATCCGGAGGCCGAGCACTGGGGCGCCTGGGAGATGCTGCTGGGCGCCACCGACCACGCCGCCGACGCCGGCCCGGGCGGCGCCATGACGATCGCCGGGCCGGGCGAGTTCGGGACCAGCAGCGCCGCGCTGATCGCCTTGCCGGCGCCGGGCGGCGGCCGCCCGGTGTTTCGGTTCGCCGCCGGCCGTCCCGACCGCGCGTCGTTTGTCGCGGTCGACGTCACGGCCCCTTCCCCATCCGGCCAGCCCCCATCCGGCCAGCCCCCATCCGGCCAGCCCACCGATTGAGTTTGGGGTATCGTGCTGCTATACGACGGCCTCGGTGACGCGGGTGCGCCGCGGGTGCCGATCCGAACAACCCGACGCCCGCCCACGCGCGCAGCCGCGTGACCCCGGAGACCGCCTCATGGCCAGACGCCGCAAGCTCTACGAGGGCAAGGCCAAGGTTCTGTACGAA
This sequence comes from uncultured Thalassobaculum sp., assembly GCA_964396345.1. GTDB lineage: Bacteria > Pseudomonadota > Alphaproteobacteria > Thalassobaculales > Thalassobaculaceae > Thalassobaculum_A. The sequence goes on along the minus strand of CAYNFA010000469.1, from coordinate 501 downwards.
GGACCCGAGCCCGGGACCCTCATCCAGTACTTCAAGGACGATGCCACGGCCTTCAACAATCAGAAGAAGGGCATCATCACCGGCAAGGGCGTCCTGAACAACCGGATCAGCGAATTCCTGATGACCCGGCTCACCGAGATCGGCGTTCCGACGCACTTCATGCGCCGGTTGAACATGCGCGAGCAATTGGTGCGCGAGGTCGAGATCATCCCGATCTCGCTGGTCGTCCGCAACGTTGCCGCCGGGTCGATCGCCAAGCGCTTCGGGATCGAGGAAGGCACCGTCCTGCCACGCTCGATCATCGAGTACTATTACAAGTCGGACGATCTCGGCGACCCGATGGTGACCGAGGAGCACATCACCGCCTTCGGCTGGGCCGGCACCCAGGATCTGGACGACATGGTCGCCCTGGCGCTTCGGATCAACGACTTCCTGATCGGCCTGTTTCTCGGCGTCGGGCTGCGCCTGGTCGACTTCAAGCTGGAGTTCGGCCGGCTGTAC
>CAYNFA010000468.1:0-4021 GCA_964396345.1 uncultured Thalassobaculum sp. | reverse complement strand
GTGGAGCGCGCCCGCGGATGATTGCCGACACGCGACCGTCAGCCCTTGGCGGGGGTTCTTGCCCCGGCACCGGAAATTCGGCATACCGGGCGCGGCCGTGCGACTGGCCCCATTCCTCCGACGCAGGTGAGATCCACACATATGGCGGCCAATAAAACCGGCGGCTTCGGCGAGATGATCCGCACGATCCTCATTGCCGTCGGCATCGCCCTGTTCATCCGAACCTTTGCCTATGAGCCGTTCAATATCCCCTCGGGGTCGATGATTCCGACCCTGCTGGTGGGCGACTATCTGTTCGTTTCGAAGCTGTCCTATGGCTACAGCCGCCACTCGTTGCCGTTATCGCTTCCGTTGATCCCGAACCGCATCCTTTTCTCCGAGCCCGAGCGCGGCGACGTGGCGGTGTTCAAGCTGCCGACCGACAACCGGACCGACTACATCAAGCGGGTCGTCGGGCTGCCGGGGGACACCATCCAGGTTAAGGGCGGGATTCTCCACATCAACGGTGATCCGGTTAAGCGCCGCGAGGTCGAGGCCTTCCGCGATGAGGACCGCTTCGGCCGTCCGGCCGACGTGAAGCAGTACGTCGAGACGCTGCCGAACGGCCGCGAGCACCGGATTCTGGAGATCAGCGACGACCAGCCAAACGACGACACCGGCGTGTTTCGAGTGCCGGACGGGCACTACTTCGGGATGGGCGACAACCGCGACAACTCGGTGGACAGCCGGTTCGCCCGGGTCGGGTTCATCCCCAGGGACAACCTGGTGGGACGCGCCGAGGTTATCTTCTACTCAACCGCTGCCACCTCGAATGTGTGGGAGGTCTGGAAATGGCTGCCGGCGACGCGGGTGGACCGCTTGCTGGACGGGATCGAATGACCGATGCCCTCCGGGATCTGGGCACGCTGGCCGATATCCTCGGTCATCGCTTCAATCACCCAGACATCCTTCGGCGCGCGGTCACCCACGCCAGCGCCGAGCCGAGAGCCTGGAACGCCTACGAGCGGTTGGAATTTCTGGGCGACCGCGTGCTGGCTCTGGTGGTGGCAGAACAACTTCTCGACCGGTTCCCGCACGAGCGCGAGGGTTCGATCGCCAAGCGCCACGTCAGCCTGGTGCGGCGGGAGACGCTGGCCGAAGTGGCCCACACCATTGGGCTCGGCCGCTACCTCATCGTATCACGCGGCGAGGACGAGGCCGGTGCCAGGGCCAGCGACACGATCCTGTCCGACGCCATGGAAGCCGTGATTGGCGCGTTGTACCTGGACGGGGGCCTCGGGGCGGCGCAGAACTTCATCCTGAAGCATTGGAACCCATTGCTGGAGATGGACCTCCGGCCGCCTCAGGATCCGAAGACCACGTTGCAGGAATGGGCGCAGGGCAATCGGCTGCCGTTGCCGGTGTACGACACCGTCGCCCAGACCGGCCCGGCGCACGCGCCGGAGTTCACCGTTGAGGTCCGGGTCGAGGGCCTGGTGCCGCATCGTGCGAACGGCCGTTCCAAGCGCCTTGCCGAGCAGGCGGCGGCGTCCGCCGTGCTGGAGACGATACCCGAATGAGCGCTGAAGCAATGGACGGTGCAGGAAATGTGAGGCGCTGCGGGTTCGTGGCGCTGGTCGGCGCGCCAAACGCCGGCAAGTCGACCCTCACCAATCATCTGGTTGGCGCCAAGGTGTCGATCGTCACCCACAAGGCCCAGACCACCCGTTCGCGGATCCGCGGCATCGCCATGGTCGGCGAGGCCCAGATTATCCTGGTGGACACCCCGGGCATATTCCGGCCGAAGCGCCGGCTGGACAGGGCGATGGTGCACGCCGCCTGGGCGGGCGCGGGCGACGCCGACGTGATCGTGCTGGTCGCTGATGCCGCCAGGGGTCGGGTCGACGAGGACACCCGCGGGATCATCGAGGCCCTTAAGGCGAACGGTCAGCGGGCGGTGCTCGCCCTGAACAAGGTCGACGGAATGAAGCGCGAGCGGCTGCTGCCGATCGCCGCCGAGTTCTCCGGGTTGTTCGACTTCGACGCCGTGTTCATGATCTCGGCGCTCACCGGCAGCGGTTGCGACGACCTCAAACGGCTGCTGGCCGAGCGCATGCCGAAGGGGCCGTGGCACTACCCCGAGGATGAACTTTCCGACCTGCCAATGCGGCTGATGGCGGCCGAGGTGACGCGCGAGCAGGTGTTCCTCAAGCTGCACGACGAACTTCCCTACGAGGCCACCGTCGAAACCGACATCTGGACCGAGCGCGAGGATGGCTCGGTCCGGATCGATCAGACGATCTACGTCGAGCGCGACAACCAGCGCATGATCGTGCTCGGCAAGGGCGGGCGGAAGATCCGCGAGATCGGGCAGCTGTCGCGCGAGCAGCTTGAGGCGATGCTGGAGCGGCGGGTCCACCTGTTCCTGTTCGTGAAGGTTCGCGAGGATTGGCAGGAAGACCGGGAGCGCTACACCACCTGGGGGTTGGAGTGGGACGTCTGAGCCGGCGGTGGAACCGTCCGGCGGCCTCGGGTGCCTGATCGATGGTCGACTGGTCGGACGACGGGATCGTGCTGGCGGCGCGACCGCACGGCGAAGGCTCGGCCGTCGCCATCCTGCTGACGCGCGGCCACGGCCGGCACGCCGGCCTGGTCCGGGGCGCCTTCTCCGGCCGGGCCCGCGGCCTTTACCAGCCTGGCAACCGGGTCACGGCGGAGTGGCGCGCCCGGCTCGCCGAGCACCTCGGGAACTACACCTGCGAACTGGCGCACGGCCACGCCGCGGCGGTGCTGGACGACCCGCTGAAGCTGGCCGGGCTGACCGCGGCCTGCGCCGTCGCCGAGGCGTCGTTGCCGGAACGCGAGCCGCATCCTCGGGTGCACGACGGGCTGGCGGCGCTGCTCGACGCGATGGCGACGCCGGAATTCGGCGACGCCTGGATCGCCGCCTACGTGGTCTGGGAGGTGGGGGTGCTGGCGGATCTCGGCTATGGCCTCGACCTGGAGAGCTGCGCCGTGTCCGGCAGCCACGAGGACCTTGCCTATGTCAGCCCGCGCACCGGTCGCGCGGTCTCCGAGGCGGCCGGCGAGGCCTACCGTGACCGTCTCCTGCCGCTGCCCCGCTTCCTGATCGGGCGGGGCGGCGGCGATCCGGACGACCTGTTCCGGGGGTTGGCGCTGTCGGGGTTCTTCCTGGAGCGCCATGTGTTTGCGACTCATGGCCGCGAGCCGCCGCCGGCGCGCACTCGCTTCGTTGAACGGTTCGCCCGGGACGCTACAATATCCGGTGGAGGTTCGAGCTCATGACCACGACATCTACCGAAGATCCACCGCGGGTCCGAGACACTTGGCTGGCCGACGCGTTGAGTGAGCGATACCTCGCCTACGCGCTCTCCACGATCATGTCGCGGTCGTTGCCGGATGTCCGCGACGGGTTGAAGCCGGTGCACCGCCGGCTGCTGTTCGCCATGCGCCAGCTGCGCCTCGATCCGGGGTCGGCCTACAAGAAGTCGGCGCGCGTGGTCGGCGACGTCATGGGTAAGTTCCACCCGCACGGCGACGCGGCGATCTACGACGCCATGGTCCGGCTGGCGCAGGATTTCGCGGTGCGCTACCCGCTGGTCGACGGCCAGGGCAATTTCGGCAACGTCGACGGCGATAACGCCGCCGCCATGCGGTACACCGAGGCCCGGCTGACCGAAGTCGCCGGGTTGCTGCTGGACGGGATTGACGAGGACACCGTCGACTTCCGCCAAACCTACGACGGCGAGGGTGAGGAGCCGATCGTCCTGCCCGCGGCGTTCCCGAACCTGCTCGCCAACGGCGCGCAGGGTATCGCGGTCGGCATGGCGACCTCGATACCGCCGCACAACGTCGAGGAATTGTGCGGCGCGCTCCTTCACCTGATCGACCACCCCGACGCCGGTCATGAGGCCCTGGTGGATCTCGTGCCCGGACCGGACTTTCCGACCGGCGGCGTGCTGATGGAAACCCGCGGGACCGTCCTTGAGGCCTACCGCACCGGGCGCGGCAGCTTCCGGGT
>CAYNFA010000467.1:0-4021 GCA_964396345.1 uncultured Thalassobaculum sp. | reverse complement strand
GTGGCGATTATCCAAGCCAGGATGGGCAGCACGCGGCTGCCGGGAAAGGTGCTGATGGCCGTTCTCGGGCGCCCGATGCTCGGCTATCAGCTCGAGCGCGTCGCCCGCGCCCGCCGCCTCGACGGCATCGTCGTCGCCACCACCGGCAATCCCGGCGACGACCCGGTCGCCGCGTTCGCCGGCGAGGCCGGCGTCCCGGTGTTCCGCGGCTCCGAGGTCGACGTGCTGGGTCGGGTGGCCGGGGCGGCGGCGGCGCTGGACGCCACCCACGTGGTCCGGCTGACCGGCGACTGTCCGCTCTCCGACCCCGAGATCGTCGACCGGGTGGTCGCCCGGTTGACCGAGGGCAGCCCGGCGGTCGACTTCGTGACCAACGGCATCCCAAGGTCCTGGCCGATTGGCGTCGACGCCGAGGCGATGACGATGGCGGCGCTCCAAACCGCCGACGCCGACGCGGTGGATGCCTATGACCGCGAGCACGTCACGCCTTACCTGTACCGCAACCCTGAACGCTTCCGGCTCGCCAACCTGCCGGCCCCCTCCGACCTCAGCGACCACCGCTGGACCCTGGACGAGCCGGCGGATTTCGAGTTGATCCGCCGGATCCTGGAGACGCTGTACCCGTGCGATCCGGCCTTCGGATGGCGCGACGTGCTGGCGCTGCTCGAGGCGCACCCGGAGTGGCGGGCGGTCAACCGCGGCGTCGCCCAGAAGACCCGGCTCTACGAGGCCGAGGCAATGCGCGGGTTTCAGTCGACCACGAAGTACGACGTCAGCGGCGAATAGGGCAGCCGGCGCAGCGCCACGTTGCGCAGTCCCAGCGTCTCCATCAGCGCCAGGGTCTCGCCTGGAAACTGCGGCATGTTGAGTTCGTCGAAGCCGATCACCGTGCCCTTCACGAGGCGGCCGGCGATCCGCTCCAGGCAGTGCCGGGTCGGCTCGTAGATGTCGAAGTCGAAGTAGACCAGCGCGAAGATCGTCTCGGGGTGCCGCGCCAGATAATCGTCGAGCGTCTCCGTCACGTCGCCCTGGACCAGCTCGAACTTGCGGATGTGGGGGATCGGCGCCTGGCTCTCGTTGATCGCCAGGATCTCCTCGAGATGCGCGGCGTAGCCTTCGGTGACGCCGTAGGCACCGGCGCGCACCACGGGGTTGCCGCCGTCCTTTTCGTGCACGCTCGGGAAGCCCGCGAAGGTGTCGAAGCCGATGATCTTCCGGTTGTAGTTGTAAGGCTCGAAGATGCCGCGAAGGCTGGTCCACAGCGACAGGTTCTGGCCCCAGCGCACCCCGAACTCGGCGATTACGCCATGCACCGGCAGGGCAAGCCGATACAGTTCCTGCATGAACAGCAGCCGGGCCAGCGTCTGTCGCGTCAGGTAGAGGCCGAGGTTGTGAGGCAGTTCCTCCGTCGGAATCGGCGAGGCGCGGAGCAGTTCCACCAGCCGGTCGCGGCGGCGGATCTCCTCCTCGGTACTGCCGCGCAGCACCAGCGGCTTGTCGGACGACGGATCTTCGTCCCTGGCCATGCGAACCTCCCTGGCGACGCGCTGCGATCCGTGAGGGTGGTCAAAACACCACCAAGTTTCCAGCCGCTTCTCGACCGCGTCGCCCGGACCCCGGCGGCGCGGTATGGTGACGGGCCCGAATGCGACCGAGGAGGCGATGCGTTGGCCCGCGAAACCGACAGGGCGCCGCCGGCGGTTCCGGCCCTCGCCGGCGCCGTCCTGACGATTCGCACCGACGCCGGCCCCGGCATCGGCATCGGCCACGCCATGCGCTGCCTGGCCCTCGCCGAGGCCTGGCGGGCGGCCGGCGGCGCGGTCCGGCTTGCCTGCGCCGAGATGCCACCCTCGATCGCCGATCGCTACCGCGAGGCGGGTGCGGAGGTGGCGCAACCCGACCGCTGGAGCACCGCGCGTCAGGGGCGAAGATCAGATGCCGTGGTCGTCGACGGTCTCCACATCCCCGACGACGAGCTTCAGGAAGCGGCCGGGACCGGCGCGGCGCTGCTGACGATCGACGACATGGCGCACCGAACCCACTACCCCGGCCAACTGCTGCTCAACCAGAACGTCCACGCGACGCCGGCGCTGTACCACGGCCGGACCGGCGCCCGGCTCTGCCTGGGACCGGCCTGGTGCCTGCTGCGCCGAGAGTTCCGGGAACGGATCGCCGAGGCGCGATCGCCGGCGGCGACGGTCCGCCGGGTGCTCGTCCTGATGGGTGGTGCCGACCCCCACGGGTTCACCGGACTGCTGCTCGACGGGGTGGTGCGGGCAGCCGCGGGAGTTCACCCGCCGCCGGAAATCGTGGTTGTCGTCGGCGCCGTCAACCCGGCGCGCGCAGCGGTCGAGCGCCAGGCCGCCGGCGCCCGGATACCGGTCACGGTGCGCCAGGATGTCCGCGACATGCCCGCCCTGATGCTGCAGGCCGATCTGGCGGTGTCGGCGGCCGGCACCACCGCGCTGGAACTCGCGGCCCTCGGCGTTCCGATGATCCTCGGGGCGCAGAACGCCAGCGAGACGGCGCCGGGTGCGGCGTTCGACGGCCATGGCGCCGCCGTCTATCTCGGTCCGCTGGCGGATCTGGCGGTGGAAGTCCTGAGCGTTGAGGTCGCCGCGCTGGCCGCAGCGACCGATCGTCGGCGCGACCTGTCGGCCAACGCCCGTCTCCTGGTCGACGGCGGTGGCGTGGACCGGGTCGTGGCGGCGATCGCGGACGAACTGGCGCGTCAGGGCTCGACGCCGTAGCGTCGAAACTCGGCTTCCTCGCCAAGCAGCCGAAAGCCGCAGCGCTCGAACAGCCGGCAACTGGCGGTGTTGGTGCTCCGGATCCACGCCAACAGCGGCGCCCCCGGCCACAGCCGCCGCGACTCCGCCACACCGACGCGCAGCATCGCGACACCGATCCCGCGTCCCCGCCAGGTCGGGGCCACGGTGATCGAGAACTCGGCCCTGCCGTCGTCGAGCCGGACCACCGAAAGGGTTCCCACCTTGGCGCCGCCAGCCTCGGCGACCCACAGCCGCCGATTCGGATCGGCGAGCGCGTGCGTCAACCAGGCATGATGGGTCGCCGCGTCGACCGGCCCGGTGCTGCGCGAGTTGGCACGGGTCTCCGGGTCGTTCCGCCACGCCAGCAGATCGCCTGAATCCGAGGCGTCGGCGGGCCTGAGTTCGGGGTGCGGGTCTTTCGGCATTGCGCGAGCGTAGCCGGGGATGGCCATGCAGCGAAAGACGGTGTGCTAGCATGACTTTTAGCGGGTCGAACGACGATAACGGGGAGGGCCGGATGACCGGCGGCTGGAAGACCGAGCAGGAAGCCTTCTGGAGCGGCGCCTTTGGCGACGACTACGTTGAGCGCAACCGAGGCGAGGCGGTGGCGGCGGCGCGGACGCACCTGTTCTCGAACCTGCTGCGGCGCGCCGGACCGGTAAGCTCAGCGATCGAGTTCGGGCCGAACGTCGGCCTCAACCTGCTGGCTCTGCGGCGGTTGATCCCGGCGATCGAGCTGGCCGGCATCGAGATCAACGCCACGGCGGTCGAGACGCTGCGCGGCATCGATGGCGTTCAGGTCCATCACGGCTCGATCCTCGAGCGGCACGCCACCCGCGCTTTCGACCTCGCGATCGTCTGCGGCGTGCTGATCCACATCGCCCCCGACGCGCTGCCGACGGTGTACGACAACCTGTACGCCGCCTCGTCGCGGCTGATCCTGGTCGCCGAGTACTACAACCCGACGCCGGTCTCGGTCCCCTACCGCGGCCACGCCGAGCGGCTGTTCAAGCGCGACTTCGCCGGCGAGATGCTCGACCGCTTCCCCGATCTCCGGCTGGTCGACTATGGCTTCCAGTACCACCGCGACCCGAACTTCCCGGCCGACGACGTGACCTGGTTCGTGCTGGAGAAGCGCGGCTGACCGGCCTCAGATGATCTCGAAGTAGCGCGCCATCTCCCAGTCGGTGATGGCGCGGCGGAACTCGCGCTCCTCCCACTCGCGGGTGGCGGCGAAGTGCTCGACGAAG
>CAYNFA010000466.1:0-4027 GCA_964396345.1 uncultured Thalassobaculum sp. | reverse complement strand
CTCCATGGTCAACGCGCGCACCGCCTCGCCGGCGTACTCGACCACGTGCCCGGCGGCGCCGTCGGCGCCGATGCGGGCGATTACCGCCAGGATCAGGTCCTTGGCCCCGACATGCACCCCCAGGCGGCCGTCGACGGTGATCCTCAGCGTGCGCGGTCGCCTCTGCCAGAGCGTCTGGGTAGCCAGCACGTGGCTGACCTCGGAGGCCCCGATCCCGAAGGCGAGCGCCCCGAAGGCGCCGTGGGTCGAGGTGTGGCTGTCACCGCACACCAGGGTGACGCCCGGCTGGGTCAGGCCGAGTTCCGGCGCCACCACGTGGACGATGCCCTGATCCGGGTCGTCGAGTCCGAACAGCCGGATGCCGTTCGCCGCGGCGTTCTCGCCGAGCAGCCGGATCATGGTGGCGATCTCGGGATCGCGGGCGCCCAGCGCCCGCTCGCGCGTCGGAACGTAGTGGTCGGCGATGGCGAAGGTCAGGTCGGGGCGGCGGACCTTCCGGCCCGACCGAGCGAGCTTGTCGAAGGCGTGGAACGACCCCTCGTGACAGAGGTGGCGGTCAATCCACAGCAGCGCCTGGCCATCGTCACGCTCGACGACCCGATGCTGCCGCCAGATCTTCTCGAACAGGGTCGTCGCTTCGGCCATGCCAGCGAGGTAGCCCGCCGATCGGGGCGTGGCAAGAGGCGGCGCGCCCCCGCCCGGCGTTTCGATCGGCGGCATTAACGGAAACTTCGGAAACCGAAGGCAGTATCGTACCCTGACCGCTTTCCGGAGAGCCGGCGATGGCTTTCGCCTACGACCATATCGACGCGACGAGCGCCTTCGAGACCGACCTCGGAGCGCTGGAGTCGCACCTGTACCGCTATTGGCGGAGCATCCATCCCGGCGGCGACAGCCTGCCGGGCAGGCAGCATGTCGACCCGGTCGAGTTGGCCGCGGGGCAGCCGCGGCTGCTGCAGCACCTCTGGCTGGTGGACGTCGAACGGCAGCCGCTGCGGTTCCGCCTGCGACTGGTCGGCAGTGCAGTCTACATGACTTCGCCGTTTGCCCGGACAGGCCGCTATGTCGACGAGTTCATCGACCCGGCATCGCGGACCGAGACACTTCTGACGTCGTTTACACGCCTCGTGGAAACCAGGCAGCCGGAGTTCCGGCGCGGCAGCCCCCGGATACCCTCGAGCCGGCACGCCCGCGAACTGGCCCGGCTCAGTCTGCCACTCGCCGCCGACGGCAACACCATCGACATGATCCTCAACATCACCACCTACGCCTGGTCATCCGCCGACGGCCCGGGACACGGAAACCTGGCCTGACGGCGGCCTAGCCCTTTACGACCACCGGCAGTCCCGCGACCACCAGTTCGACCCGGCCGGCGCGCGCCGCCAGTTCCTGGTGCAGGTTGCCCGCGTGGTCGCGGAATTCACGCGCCATACGGTTCTCCGGGACGATCCCCAGCCCGACCTCGTTGGCGACCAGCACCAGGTCGGCCGGCCGGCCGGCGTCGAGCCAGGCGAGCAGCCGGGCGATCTCGGACCCGACCGGCCATTCATGGACCATCAGGTTGCCAAGCCAGGTGGTCAGGCATTCGACCAGCACCACCCGGCCGGCGGTCGCCTCGCGCTCCAGGACCGCCGGCATTTCCAGCGGCTCCTCGATGGTGACCCACCCCCGGCCCTCACGGTCGGCGCGGTGTCGGGCCACCCGCTCCTGCATCTCCTGATCGAACGGCTCGGCGGTGGCGAGATAGACGGGAGCGCCGCCCCAATCCAGGCAAAGCGCCTCCGCCCGGCGCGACTTACCCGATCGCGCGCCGCCGAGGATCAGGGCCAGGCGTCCGCTCACAGAGCACTCGCCGTGCCGAGCAGGGCAGTCGACTCGTGGGCGAACATGCCGCCGTTGCCGTGCGCGAGGCCGATGGTCGCGCCGGTCACCTGCCGCTCGCCGCAGTCACCACGCAGTTGCCGGACCGCCTCGATGGTGGTGAAGATGCCGAGCATACCGGGATGGGTGCAGGACAGCCCGCCACCGTAGGTGTTGAACGCCAGCCCGCCACCCGGCCGCAGCCGACCGTCGCCAACGAAACGGCCGCCCTCGCCCTTCGGGCAGAACCCGAGATCCTCCAGCAGCATGACGGCGTTGATGGTGAAGGCGTCGTAGACCTGCGCGACGTCGACCTCGGCGGGGGTCAGTCCCGCCATCGCGAACGCCTCGCGCCCGCTCTGGACGGCCGCCGTGGTGGTGAGCGTCGGCATCATCGAATACTGCCGGTGGGTGTGCCCGCCGGCGCAGCCGAGCAGGTACACCGGCGCCTTGTTCAGATCGCGCGCGCGATCGGCCCGGGTCATGACCACGGCCCCGCCGCCGTCGGTGACCAGGCAGCAGTCGCGCACCGAGAGCGGGTCGCACACCATGCGCGAGGCCAGCACGTCGGCGACGGTCAGCGGGTCGCGGAGGAACGCTTCCGGGTTCATCGCCGCCCACATCCGCGCCGCCACCGCGACCTCGGCGAGCTGCTCGCGGGTGGTGCCGTAGTCGTGCATGTGGCGCGCCGCCGACATGGCGTAGCCCGCTATCGGCGCGCGCAGACGGTAGGGCTTCTCATACGGCAGGTTCTCGGCTCCCGACGGCGAATGCAGCTTGCCCGAGGCCGAGCGCTGGTTGGAGCCGTAGACGATCAGCGCGACGTCGCACAGCCCGTGCTCAAGGGCCAGCGCGGCGTGCAGCATCTGGATTACCGCCGACGAGCCGCCGACGATGGTCGATTCCGAGAACCGCGGCTGGATGCCGAGGTACTCGGCGTAGGTCAGCGCCGGGAACACCGAGTGCATCGACACCGCGAACAGCCCATCGACGTCCTTCAGGCTCAACCCGGCCTCCGCCAGGGCGGCGCGGGCGGCGTCGGCGGCGATCTCCATGTGCGACCAGCCCGGCGCCTCGCCGAGATGGGCGGTGGCGACGCCGGCGACCGCCGTCTTGCCGCGAAGATACCAGGTCATCAGGCGCCCTTTCCGGAGGGGTCGAACACGACGATGGTGTCGCCGTCCTGCTCGGTGAGGCGGGCGGTCACCACCATCCCGATCCGCACCTCGTCCGGCTCGACGCCTTCGACCCGGCTCATTATCCGGACGCCCTCGTCGAGATCGACCAGCGCGACGTTGTAGTCGCCACCCTCGGCCGGCCGGCGCCGGATGACGGTGGTCGAGTGCACGACGCCCCGACCGGACGGCGCCACCCAATCGAAGGCATCGCTCCCGCAGCTCGGGCACATCACCCGCGGCTGGAACACGTGCCCACCGCAGCCTCGGCACTTCTGGATGCGCCAGTCCCGCGCGGCGAGGCGCGCGAAGTAAGTGGCGTCGGGGCCTGGGTCGGTCATGCGGGCTCCTCTCGACCGGGCGTGATCGCAGCCGGGAAGATCGCGCGTTCCGGCGGCCGAGAAAAGAGGCTCATCGCCAGTCCCGACGCCACACGCTATGGCCCGGCGCTCATCCGCGATCGAGAAGCCCGTCATCAACGTGTTCTTGATCGATAGCAGCCATAGCGGTGAATTCTCGCGCGGGACTGCGCCTACTGTACAGCGCGGCGCGCGAAGCTTCCGAGGCCGTTGCGGTCGTAGAAATCGATCACCACGCGCGACACCGCGCCGGACGGGCCGCGCAGGAACGTCGCCCCGGCCGCCTCGACGGCGTTCTCGCCGACCGGCCGGAAGGTGAAGGTATCCCCGTCGAAGGGCATCAGGTCCCAGCTCACGCGGGCATCCTCCGGCCCCATCGACATGGCGAGGCGGCCATCGCGTTCCACCACGTCGGCCGGGCCGTAGTAGCGATTGTCGTAGCGCCCGGCATAGTCGGCCGGCGCCCGGGGCGGCCGCGCGTCCGTCGGCGGAGCGGCGGAGCGGAACAAGGCCGCGTCCTGCTCGCGCATCGCGCCGTAAAGCGATCCGAAGATCTCCAGCCAGTCCCTCGACGCTTCGCCCCGATACGCGATGTCCAGGATGGTTCGCGCCAGCGCCTCGGGCACCCCGACC
>CAYNFA010000465.1:0-4030 GCA_964396345.1 uncultured Thalassobaculum sp. | reverse complement strand
CGATTTTCTGACCCTGATCCAGAAGATCCCCTCGGACCTCCGCCACTATCTGGTGGTCGATCTGTGCCGGTGCCCGACGGGTGTGCCCGAGCGTCGCCTGGCCGAGATCATCGGCCCGCTCCGCCGTGTCGCCAGGGCGGTGTTCGTGCGGGCCGCGTCGCCCCAGCAACCGCTGGCGAGCATCAAGGCGGCCGGGGCGTTCGGTGTCGGCCTCGCGCTGCCGTCCCGGATGGCCGGCGCCGAGACCGGCAGCGCGGCCTTCCTGGAGCGGTTCGCCGGGATGGCGCGGAAGCTCGGGCTGCAGACCTACGCCGACGACGTCGACACCCACGTCAAGGCGACGCTGTGCCGGGTGGCCGGCTTCGATTGCCTGACCGGGCGGGCGCTCGCCGAGATGTCCGACTATGTCGGACCGGTCGGCTCGCCGGGCGGGACCTGAGCGCGCGCGCCCTGCCTACAGACGGCGGGCGAACCAGATGACGCGACCGGCGATGGTGACTTCGTCGACCGTGCGTTCGTAGTCCTGATAGCGTGGGTTCGAACTCTTGATCACCAGCTTCGGCGGGTCGGTGTTCGGCACGTACTCGACCTGCTTGGCGACCAGGCCGAGACCGTCGTGGAGCACGAAGATCCCGGGCGGCGAGGGGGCGGTGCGGGAGGTGTCGATCAGCACCTTGTCGCCGGCCGAAAGCACCGGCTCCATGGAGTCGCCGTCGATCGAGATGATCTTGAGGTCGGCGGCCCGGGCTCGCAGTTCATGGCGCAGCCAGTCCACCGGGAAGTACCAGGAATCGCCCAGCGCCTCGTACTCGGCGATGGCGCCGCCGCCGGCCGCGGCCGTGACCCGGACTTCCGGCACCGCAACCACGCCCGGCTCGGTATCGGGGTCGAGAATGCGGGAATAGACCCGAGGTCGGCGGGTGGTCACCGCGTCGACCTGGCGGGCGCCGCTGGCGATCGGGGCCGGCGGGCTGCCGTCGCGCAGCGCCGTTTCCTCGACCCCGAGATGCGCGGCCAGCGACCAGCGCACGTCCTCGGGCAGCCGGCGGGGCGTGCCCCGGTGCACGAACTGGTGCAGGTAGGCGTGGTTCTTGCCGCAGGCCAGCGACGCCTTCTTGAGGTCCGTCGGCGGATCGCGATGCGCGACCAGCTCGAGCAGGCGACGGCGAATCGGATCGAGCTTCATGGTTTGCAGCATAGTCCAATCAGGGGGTTGTTCATATGAATAAAATTCCTATTTACGCCGTTCTCATCCCCGTCTATCGTTTGGAAATTTCCAATCACCAGCGCCGGCGCCTTCGCTCCCTCGCTGACCCGGCCCTGCTTCAAGGAGATTTCCATGCCGCTTGCCTCTGGACTGCTGGTTCGCACTCTCGCCCGACCGGGCGGCCGGCTCGTCACCGTCGTGCTGCGCCGGAGCCGGGCGTCGACGCCATTGCGGCGACCGGCCCCCGCCACGCAACGGATCGATCCGTCGCAGGCAGAGGGGAAACCCGATCGCCCGGCCACGGTTCCCGCCGAAGACGCGTGGCGGGCTGGAGGGTTCTCGCGCCCCGTCGCGCGCGCCCTGGCGGCGCTCGGCAGCCGCGCCCGGCCGGCCGGGCGCGACGGGGTGGCGCTGGACGGCCGGGTGGCACCGCTGGTGCGGGTGATTGTCGAGGCGAACCGTCGCCTGGCCGCCGCCGGCCGGCCCCCGATCGCCTACCCGGGAGCCCGCCCGCGGGAGGCCGGACGATGAGCGCCGCCGCGCCCGAGGCGCCCGACGAGGGCGCGATCCGGGCGGCGCTGGAGGAGGCCGCCGACACCCTGCGACGGCTGCCGCCCGGGATGCGCCGGCCGCGCTTGACATCGTGGCCGGAGGTGGTCCGGGACAGCGCCGACCGGCTGGGCGCGTCGGCCGAGGGCCGGTCGCGGCCGGCCGCCCCGAGCCCGGCCGCGATCGACCGCATGGACCGGACGCTGCTCTGGCTGCTGGCCTGCGACGCCGAGGCGAGGCGGCTGGTGTGGGCGCGGGCCTGCCGGGTCCCTTGGCGCAAGCTCGAGGACATCGACGGCCGCAGCCACGTCACGCTGCGCAAGGTGGTCGCCCGCGGCCACGGCCAGATCCGCCGAAAACTAGGAGTATCGGTAAAAAATTATCAAAAAGTGGAAAATTCCTCTTTACAGGGTTTATAGGATCGGTTAGAAACTGCCCTACGGTCGGGGTGGTGCGGCGATGGCCCGCCGCCCCGGCCGGATCCTCCTCCCGTCGACCCGGCGCGCGCCCCTCCGACTTCGGTCGCGAGGGGCGCGTCGCCGTCCGCCTTGGCATTCGCGAAGGAGGTCCGCATGGCCGTGCAACGCTGGACGTCGCGCCGGCGCGCGGCGTTCCTGAAGGCGCTGACCGACACCGGGAACGTGTCGGCGGCGGCGCGCGCCGCCCGCGCCTCGCGGTCGCGCGCCTATCAGCTCAAGGCCGCCGATCCCGGCTTCGCCGCGGAATGGGCCGACGCGCTGGAAACCGCCACCGACGCCCTCGACGCCGAGGCCCGGCGGCGGGCGCTGGAAGGGGTCGAGACCCCGCATTTCCACCAGGGTCGGGTCGCCGGCACCGTCCGCAAGTATTCCGACCCGCTCCTCATGTTCCTCCTGCGCGCCCACCGTCCGGATCGCTACCGCGACCGGCCGGCGGGCGGATCGGACGCCGATGCCGACCTCGACGACAACCTCGCCGCCGCCCGCGACACCCTCGCGGCCCGCCTTGCGCGCCTGGATGAAGAGCCTGACCCCGACGGAGCGACGGAAGATCCTGAGTGAGCTGACCGACCGCGAGGCGGCGGCGCTGCTGTACGACTGGCCGTTCTGGGCGCGGCCGAAGCAGCTGCCGCCCGAGGGCGGCTGGCGGGCCTGGCTGATCCTGGCTGGCCGTGGCTTCGGCAAGACCCGCACCGGGGCGGAATGGGTGCGAGCGGCCGCCGAATCCGGCCGGTCTCGGCGCATCGCTCTGGTCGCCGAGACCGCCGCCGACGCCCGCGACGTGATGATCGAGGGCGAGAGCGGGCTGCTGGCCTGCTCGCCGCCCTGGGCACGGCCGCGTTACGAGCCGTCGAAGCGCCGGGTGACCTGGCCGAACGGGGCGATCGCCACCAGCTTCTCGGCCGACGATCCCGACCAGCTGCGCGGGCCGCAGTTCGACGCCGCCTGGGCCGACGAGATCGCCAAGTGGCGCCACGAGGCGGCCTGGGACAACCTGGCGCTCGGCCTCAGGCTCGGCGCCGACCCGCGCTGCGTCGCCACCACCACGCCGAAGCCGCGGGCCTGGCTGGCCCGGCTGATGGCCGACCCCGGCACCGTGGTGACCCGCGGCACCACCCGCGAGAACGCCGCCAACCTGGCGCCGGCGTTCCTCGACCAGGTGCTGGCGCGCTACGCCGGCACCCGCCTCGGCCGGCAGGAGATCGAGGGCGAGTTCCTGACCGAAATCCCGGGCGCGCTGTGGACCCGCGCCCTCATCGAGGCGGCGCGCGAGCCGGTGGGCGGCGGGGCGGGCAGTGCCCCGGACCTCGCCCGCATCGTGGTCGCGGTCGACCCGGCGGTGACCGCCGGGGCGGCCAGCGACGAGACCGGGATCGTGGTCGCCGGCGTCGCCGGCGACGGCCGGTTCTGGGTGCTGGAGGATCTGTCCGGCCGGATGTCGCCCGATCTGTGGGCGCGGCGCACCGCCGAGGCGTTCCGCCGGCACCGCGCCGACGCGGTGGTCTGCGAGGTCAACCAGGGCGGCGACCTGGTGGTGGCGACGCTGCGCACCGTCGACCGGTCGCTGCCGGTGCGGGCGGTGCGCGCCACCCGCGGCAAGCGCCTGCGGGCCGAGCCGGTGGCGGCGCTGTACGAGCAGGGCCGGGTGCGCCACGCCGGCGGCTTCGCCGAGCTGGAGGACCAGATGGCCGGCTTCACCGGCGCGCCTGGCGACGCCTCGCCCGACCGCCTCGACGCCCTGGTCTGGGCGCTGACCGACCTCGCCTTCGACCGCCCGCCGGCGCGCAGCCGGGAA
>CAYNFA010000464.1:0-4049 GCA_964396345.1 uncultured Thalassobaculum sp. | reverse complement strand
CGCCGCCTTGATTTCGACTACGTGCCGGGAAATCTCGACATCGTTCGCCTTGGAGCCGATGGTGTTTGTCTCGCGGAACATCTCTTGGGTGATGAATTCGAGCTTCCGGCCCGAGCCTTGTGGGGAAGTGACGATCGACTCGAATTGCACCAAGTGGCTCTTGAGGCGGACAATTTCCTCGGAAATATCGCCCCGTTCGCCAAATAGGGCAACCTCCTTGATCAAATCGCCCGGCTCGAGAGTGACCTCGAACTCGGCCAGCGTCTTCTTGAGCCGCTCGGCCAGCCGCTCGCGGTAGCGGGCCATGCCGGCGCATCCCATGACCAGGACGTCGGCGCCGTCGCGGTCCCGGAGTTCCTCGCCGACCTCGACCATGCGGCCGAACGCCCGGCCCTCGTCCGACAGTTCGACGACGCCGAGCCCGATTGCCCGGTCTCCAGCCAATCGGGCCTCGAGGCCCAGGGCCCGCACGTAGCGAAGGTGCCGGGGGATCGACCGGTCCAGGATGGCGATGATCCCGGCCTTGTTGCCGAGCGCCAGCGCGGTCAGCAGGCCGCTTTCCGCGATGCCGAAGACCGGGTGGTCGGTGCTCTCGCGGGCGGCGTGGATGCCAGGGTCGGAAAAGCAGGCGATCACGAACGCCGAGGCGTCGTTGTCATGCTGCCGGATGAGTCCCCGGATATGGGCCGAGACATCGTCCACATGGGCCTGGCGCTCGATGCCCGGCGGACCGTCGGGGTTGGTCACGCTGACAATCTCCGGCCCGCCCTCCATCCGCAACGGGTCAAGCGCCCGGTCCATGGCGGCGGTGACCGCTTCGGTCGAGTTCGGGTTGATGACGACGATCCGGTCGGCCACCGCGTTCTCCGTGGGCTGTGAAGGCGCTAGGACAGGGCTTTAGAGGCAATCTCATAGACGTCCTTCGACAGATTGGGACCGTCCACGATGCGGCGCAAGGCGTCCGTCATGGCCCGGCCGCGCTCGGCGTCGAACTTGCGCCAGCGCACCAGCGGCTGGGTAATGCGCGCGGCCACCTGTGGGTTGAAGGCGTCGAGCGCCAGCACCTGGTCGGCGAGGAATTCGTAACCGGAACCGTCGGCGGCGTGAAAACGGACAGGATTCCCGCTGGCGAATCCGCCGACCAGCGCCCGCACCCGGTTCGGGTTGCGCAGGCTGAAGCCAGGGTGATCGAGCAGTTCGCGGACCTCCGCCAGGGCAGCGCGTCGCGCCGACCCGGCTTTCAGGGCAAACCATTTATCGAGCACCAGAGGATCGTGCTCCCAGCGGTCGTGGAACGCGGCCAGGGCGTGGTCACGCTCAGGCCGTTCCAGGTCATTGAGGGCGGCCAGGGCACCCATGACCCGGGTCATCGTGCCGTCGGGGCGGGATTGGGCGACCGCGCGAGCAATGCCGGCCTCCCGGCCGCTCGCCACGAGGTAGCCGAGGGCTGCGTTGGCGAGCGCTCGACGGCCCATGGCGGCGGTCGAGAGATCGGTCGTGCCAGCCGCCTCGTCCGCGGAGAGCCGGTCATAGAATTCCGCCCAGTCGTCGAACAACGCCTCGCCTAGCGCCCGACGGGCGTCCCGGCGGGCGCCATGGACCTCGTCCACGTGCCAGACGTCGAGGGCCTGCCCCAGCATCGACTCTCCGGGCAGCGCCAGCAGTTCGGCCAGGAACGCCGGCTGCAGGCGCTCGTCGCCGAGACTTGCCCGGAAGGCCTCCACCACCCGGGGATCGAGCGTCACCGGCCGGCCATCGCGGAGCCCGGCGACCATGGCCAGCAGCGCCCTGGTCGACAGGGACTGCAGGGCCTCCCAGCGGCCGAACGGATCGTCATCCGCCCCCGCCAGGAACGCCAGGTCGTCATCGGTCCAGGCGGCATCGAGCTTCACCGGCGCGCTGAATCCACGCAGCAGCGACGGCACGGCTCCGGGGGCGACGTTCTCGAACGACACCGTCATCGACGGCCGGTCGAGCACCAGCACGCGCTCGGTCTCGCCGGCAACGGACCGGTCGCCAGCGATCCTGAGTGGAAGGGCGCCGCCGTTGCGCCCGATCAGTGCGGTGCGTATCGGGATCGGCATCGGCTGCTTCGACGGCTGTCCGGGCGTCTGCGGCATCGACTGCGAAAGCGTCAGATCGAGGCGGCGCGACACCGGATTATGCCGCCAGCGGGCGGTCACCGTGGGCGTCCCGGCCTGGGCGTACCACAACCGAAGCCCGGACAGGTCGCTGCCGGTCGCGTCCTCCATGGCCGCCACGAAGTCGTCGCAAGTCACCGCCTCGCCGTCGTGGCGCTCGACGTACAGATCGATGCCCTTCCGATATCCCTCCGCGCCCAGCAAGGTGTGGATCATCCGCACCACCTCGGCGCCCTTCTCGTAGATCGTTACGGTGTAGAAGTTATTGATTTCTATATATGTCTCGGGACGAATCGGGTGCGCGGTCGGCCCGGAATCCTCGGGAAACTGAACAGTCCGCAGCAGTCGGGCGTCGGCCACCCGCTTGACACCCCGGTCGTGGGTGTCGGCCGAGAACTCCTGGTCGCGGAAGACCGTCAGCCCCTCCTTGAGAGAAAGCTGGAACCAGTCGCGGCAGGTGATGCGGTTGCCGGTCCAGTTGTGGAAGTACTCGTGCGCGACGATCCCCTCGATGCGCTGGAAATCGCCGTCGGTGGCGGTTGAAGGGTCTGCCAGGATGAACTTGTCGTTGAAAATATTGAGGCCCTTGTTTTCCATCGCCCCCATATTGAACGCTGACACCGCCACGATCAAGAAGATATCGAGATCGTACTCGAAGCCGTACACGTCCTCGTCCCACCGCATCGAGCGCTTGAGCGACTCCATGGCGTGACCGGTGCGGGCCTCGTTGCCATGGTCGACGTAGATCCGGAGCGTAACCTCGCGGCCAGAGCGCGTGACGTAGCGGTCCTCGACGCAGCCCAGGTCGCCCGCCACCATCGCGAACAGATAGGCGGGCTTGCGGAACGGGTCGTGCCACACGGCGTAGTGCCGTCCAAGCGGCAGATCGCCGGCACCGGTACGGTTGCCGTTCGCGAGCAGCACCGGGTAGCGGTCCTTCTCGGCCTCGATCCGGACGGTGAACACCGCCATGACATCCGGCCGGTCGGGATAGTAGGTGATCCGCCGGAAACCCTCAGGCTCGCACTGGGTGCAGTACAGCCCGCCCGAGCGATAGAGACCCTCGAGTGCGGCGTTGTCTTGCGGACGGATGCGCCCCTCGACAGTGACCTCGAAGGCTCCGTCGACGGCGGGAAGAACCAGGCGCTCGGGCTCCAACGCGTAGTCGGCCTCGGAGAGTCGCCTTCCGTCCAGGGTCACCGACAACAGCTGCTGATCTTGGCCGTCGAGCTCAATCGGCGCCGGCCCCTGGCCGGCCGCCGGGTTGCGGCGGCCGCGCAGCGCCGAGCGCACCTTGGTCCAGTCGTCGCCGATCTCGACCGTCAGCTCGACGGTGTCGATGAAGTGGGCGGGCGGGGCGTAGTCCTGCAGGCGGACGGGCTGCGGCGATATGTCGGACGCGGCACGGTCCATGGGGGATCCTCGTTCTGGTCGCGGGCGGCGGGCGGCGTCAGTTGGCCATCCAACCGCCATCCACCATCAGGTTCTCCCCGGTGATATAGCTCGCCTCGTCGCTCGCGAGAAACAGTGCCGCGTTGGCGACATCGCCGGGCCGCCCGAGACGCGGCCAGGGCGTGCGCCCTTGCGAGTAGGCAAGCATCTCCGGAGCGATCGCCCGGCCGGTCTTGCCGGTCAGGATCTTGCCCGGGGCGACCGCGTTGCACACGATGCCCTCGGCCGCGTAGTCGCCGGCGATCTGGCGGGTCATGTAGACCACCGTCGCTTTGCCGACTCCATAGGCGAAGTCATTGGGCGCCCGAATCATTCCGTGCTGGGACGAGATGTTGACGATCCGCCCGCGAACCTCGCCGCGCGGCTCCTGCCCCAGCATCCGCCGAACCGCCTCCCGGCAGCCCAGGAACACGCCTTTGGCGTTGACCGCCATCACGCGGTCCCAGTCGTCCTCGC
>CAYNFA010000463.1:0-4051 GCA_964396345.1 uncultured Thalassobaculum sp. | reverse complement strand
TTCCTGGATCTCGCGCGCCTTCTCCGGCGTGGTGCTGGGGTCGTCGGCGCCGACGATGATCAACGTCGGTGCGATGATCCCCCTGATGGTTTCGCGCTGGTCCATGGTCTGGATCGCCCGGCAGCAGCCGACGAAACCAGCGACCGGGGTGGTCAGGATCATGTCCCGCACCTTGGCGACAGCCCGCGGGGCGTTGGCCCGGAACGGCTCCGTGAACCAACGTTCGATGGTGGCGTCGACGATTCCGGCCATGCCTTGCGATTGGGCGAGGTCGATACGCCCTTGCCAAAGGTCGGTCGGGCCCATGTAGGCGGCGGTGTCGCACAGAATCAGGCGGTCGACCCGGTCGGGATGAAGGGCGGCGAGCCGCTGGCCGACCATGCCGCCCTTCGAGAGGCCGCAGAAATGCGCCCTCGCGACTCCGAGATGATCGAGCAGGCCGACTGCGTCGGCGGTCAGCGTCTCGATCGTGTAGGCACCTTCGGGCGCGTCGGATTTGCCGTGGCCGCGGCTGTCGTAGCGGATCACGCGGAAATACCGCTCGAGCGCCGGCATCTGCGGATCCCACATGTGCAGGTTGGAGGCCAGCGAGTTCGACAGCAGCAGCGTCGGCGCGTCCGGCTTGCCCGAAACCTCGTGGTAGAGCCGGATCCCATTGATCTGCGCGTGTGGCATGGCGTTCCTCGATTCGGTTTCGGGGCATTCGAGCCTACCGGTGGCCATATCGCAAGGGCGACCCTAGACACCACACCGGCCATCGGCTCGAATGGCCCAGCATTGACCGGAGGATATGACAACGATGGCACCTGAACCATTGCCGTCCGGCGCCCTCTACCGCCGCAGCGACCTGACGGCGCTCGCGTTCCGGACCACCGCCGAGCTGGCCGACGTCGAAACGCTGGTCGGCCAGGACCGGGCGCTCGATGCCGTGCGGTTCGCCGCCAGGATGCGGGCGCGGGGCTACAACCTGTTCGTCATCGGCGCCAAGGGTTCCGGCAAGCACGCCGCCGTGCGCTCCTACCTGACCGAGCGGGCGGCGACGTTCCCGTCGCCGGACGACTGGGTGTACGTCAACGATTTCAAGGATCAGCACCGGCCTCGGTGCCTGCGTCTGCCGCCGGGCGACGGGCCGGCGTTCGCAGCCCGGATTCAGGGGCTGGTGGCCGATTTGCGCCGCACCGTGCCAAGCCTGTTCGAGGGTGAGGACTATCGGCTGAAGCGCGACGCCTTGGAAAAGGAGTTCGCCTCGAGAGCCGAGGCGCGCTTCAAGGACGTGGCGGAGGAGGCGGCCAAGCGGAGCCTCGTTCTGGTACGCGCCGAGCACGGGCTGATCGTCGCCCCGGTCGAGGACGGCAAGCCGATGGCGCAGGAGCGTTTCGCCGAACTGCCCGAGGAGCGGCGCGAGGCGCTGCAGGCGGCCATCGAGGAGGTCCAGGGGCATCTGCGCGCCGCCATCCACAAGGCGCCGATCCTGGAGCGCGAGCGCCAGGCAGCGGTGCGCGACCTTGACCGACGCGAGGCGGCGGCGCTGGTCGACCTCGAGATCGCCGAGGCCCGGGAGGGGCTGGTGGTGCCGCCGGCCGTCGCCGCCTGGCTCGACACCGTGCGGGAGGATCTGATCGACAACGTCGCCGTGCTGGCCCAGCCCGCCGGCCCCGGCACTGGCAACGGCGACGGCGACACCGCGCCTTCCGAGCCGCCGGGCGGACGGTTCCGCCGCTGGGAGGTGAACGTCCTGATCAGCAACGACCCCAAGGCCGGGGCGCCGGTGGTGACCGAGGACCACCCGACCCTCGGCCGGTTGATCGGGCGGATCGAACACCGCGCCCACATGGGCGCGATGCTGACCGATTTCACGCTGATTCGACCCGGGGCGCTGCATGTCGCGAACGGCGGCTACCTGCTGCTCGACGCCGGCAAGCTGCTGACCAACGCGTACGCCTGGGACGCCCTGAAGCGCGCGCTGTACGCCGAGCGCGTGGTGATCGAGGGGCCGATGGAATCGGCGGCGACCGCGCTGGCGGTCTCGATCCAGCCCTGCCCGGTGCCGCTGTCGGTCAAGGTGGTGCTGTTCGGCAACCAGAACGTCCACGCGGCGCTGTCGGCCATGGACCCGGATTTCGGCGACCTGTTCAAGGTGGCGGCCGACTTCGAGGACATTATGGACCGCGACTCCGAGCACGACGCGTTGTACGCGCGGCTGGTCGCCACCATCCAGCGCCGCTCGGGGCTGCGACCGTTCGACCGCCCGGCGGTGGAACGGGTGATAGAGCACTGCTCGCGGCTGGTGTCGGACGCCCGCAAGGTTACGGCGCGGGTCGGCGTCATCGCCGACGTCATGCGCGAGGCCGACTATGTCGGGCGCGACAAGGGCCACAAGATCATTCGGGCCGAGGACGTCGAGGACGCCCTTGAGGCGCAGCGCTACCGTTCCGACCGGGTCGAGCGCCGGATGCGCGAGCAGATCCTGCGCGAGACCATCCGGATCGCCACCGACGGCGTGGCGGTCGGGCAGGTCAACGGGCTGTCGGTGGCGCAGGTCGGCGCCTACGCCTTCGGCCGGCCGACCCGGATCTCCGCGCGGGTGCGGGTCGGGCGCGGCCGGGTCATGGATATCGAGCGAGAGGTTGAGCTTGGCGGGCCGCTGCACTCCAAGGGCATGCTGATCCTGCAGGGCTATCTGGCCGGCGCCTACGCGCCCGACGTGCCGGTGGCGCTGCAGGCCAGCGTGGTGTTCGAGCAGTCCTACGGCGGCGTCGACGGCGACAGCGCGTCGTCGACCGAGCTGTACGCCCTGCAGTCCGCGCTCTCAGAGTTGCCGATCCGACAGGGTGTGGCGGTCACCGGGTCGGTCGATCAGATGGGCAGGGTGCAGGTGATCGGCGGCGTCAACGAGAAGATCGAGGGCTTCTTCGACGTCTGCAACGCCCGCGGCCTGACTGGCGGACAGGGCGTTATGATCCCGCGCGCCAACGTCGAGCACCTGATGTTGAAGACCGAGGTGGTGGAGGCGTGCCGCCGCGGGGCGTTCGCTATCTGGCCGATCGAGACCATCGACGAGGGCATCGAGGTGCTGACCGGCGTGCCGGCCGGCGAGCGCGGCGCCGACGGGCTGTTCCCGCCGGGCACGGTCAACCGGCTGGTCGAGGACCGGCTGATCGGCTTCGCGCTGGCGCGGCGGAACTTCTTCGGCGACACCGACGATACGGAGGACTGAACGCCCCGGCCCTTCGCAGCCCTTCCCCTTCGTGGCCCGGCGCTACGCTCCGGGCTCCTCAGCTGGACTTTGGCTAATGGTGCGATCGCAGGTCGCCCCGGCGGCAGCGCCCCCTCTCTTGTCGTCATTCCGGACCGGGCCGCCGCAGGCGGGACGGAGCCGGAACCCACCCGACGCACCGCACTTGCAGCGGCCTGTGCCCGTCGCCCCGTGGGTTCCGGCTCGGCCGCGCCGGGGCGGCGCGTCCGTCCGGAATGACGACGGGGGTGGGGTCGGAGGCGCCCCGCGTCAGCGGGGCCACGAGGGGTCACCCCGGCGTGCAGATGCCGGCCCGCCGCTCCGCCGGGCAGAACTCGCGGATGTTCCGGCACATGGTGCTGGAGGGGGAGACCGGCTCGCCACTCTGGCGTTCGGAGGCGTGCAGCCCGAGGTTCATCCGGCAGATCGCCGCGTCCCCCGACAGCGCGTAGACCAGGACCCCGACATAGGCGATCCCGAGCACCGCCAGGCCGCCGAGCGCGTAGAGCGCGAACCGCAGCATCGGGTCGCCCTCTCC
Source organism: uncultured Thalassobaculum sp. (assembly GCA_964396345.1). Classification (GTDB taxonomy): domain Bacteria; phylum Pseudomonadota; class Alphaproteobacteria; order Thalassobaculales; family Thalassobaculaceae; genus Thalassobaculum_A. The sequence continues at coordinate 278 of CAYNFA010000463.1, read as the reverse complement.
CGCGGCGCGGCGCGTGACCGGCGTGCCGACGCTACGCCGTCGGCCCGTTCCATTCGCTGACCGCCTGTTCCAAGGTCGGGCGGGTGCGCTCGCTCGGGGCGACGCCGGGGGTGCCGATGTAGATGAAGCCGATGATCTCGGTATCGGGCGCGTGGCCGAGCGCCTCGCGGACCAGCGGGTGATACGCCGGCCATTCGGTCAGCCACTGGGCGGCAAAGCCGCTGGCGTGGGCCGCCACCAGGAGGTTCTGGCACAGCGCGCCGCCGGACAGCTTCTGC
>CAYNFA010000462.1:0-4067 GCA_964396345.1 uncultured Thalassobaculum sp. | reverse complement strand
TCGACGCTGCATTTTCGCACTTGCCCAACGGGGGCCGTCCATACATGACGACGAGTGGAGGGGGCGGCCGGGACCCACCCGCCGCTCCGTCAGCCGCACGAGCGGCAAGCCGGCGCCGTCCTCAGGCCAGCGCCAGCTCGACCTCGACGGGCAGGTCGACCCAATCCTCGTCGCGTTCGCCGCCATCGTTGAACATCACGGTGGCGAACACCGCCCCGCGGTCCAGCACCGTCATCGGGTGGTGCCACACGCCGGCGCGGTAGTTGATCCCGGTGCGGCCGTCGACCAGGAACAGCCGGGCGCTGAACAGGTCCGGCCCGCCGCTGGCGTCATCCGGCGCCACCATCACCACGTAGCGCGCCACGTCGACCGGCAGGAACGACTGGCTGGAGAACGCGTGCCGCTCCATGACGCGGGTCCGCAGCGGTAGCGCGCTGGGTGAGGTCAGGCTGGTGCGGAAGCACAATTCGGCCCGGTGTGGGCGCAGGTTCTCGGCGAAAGCCGAGTAGTCGACCCGCCCGGGTTCGCCCGGCAACGCCAGGATCTGCCCAAACGGGGCGAACGCCGCCTCGCTGATCGGTTCCGCCACCAGTCTCATCGCTCAGCCCTCCGCCGCCGGTGCGAGTTGCGGGTCGCGGACCAGGATGCCCTCGGCGCGCAACCGTTCCCGCGTCTCGACCCAGACCGGCTCGGCCTCGTGCGGTGTCAGGCGACCGTAACAGGACAGGTAGACCCGGGACAGCTCGAGGAAGCCGCGCTTGTGGCGGATTGCCCATCGATCCAGGTCCCAGGACTCGTCGGAGCCCTGCACCCCGTCCTCGGCGCCGCAGAACACCGCGTCCGTCGCCCGGCCGTCGACCAGAATCGGCCGGCACGGCGCCAGATCATAATCGTAGTCCTCGAAGAACAGGATGCGCGCGTCCTCCTCGGAGGTAGCGGTCTCGAACACCACGCCGTCGACCGCCGAGTCGGGGTCGGCCACCAGGATCGGGAAGCTGTCGCGCAGGATCCGGACCCTCCGGAATCCGGACAGCCGGGCTGGCGCCAGGGCATCTGCCGCCACAGGCCGGTCCAGCACGAGCTGAAGCACGTCCCGGTCCATCAGCGTGCCAAAGAAGAAGTACCGCGTGCTCATGGGCGCGTCCTCTCACCCGGGATCGGCGGCGGACCATACAGGCAGCGTTCCCCCGGCTCAACGCCCGGTTCGGTATCCTCCCGTGACCCCCGGCCCGGCGCCGGCTACCCTGGGCGCTCCACAGCGGGGGAGGCATCATGGTTCCGGCGTTATGGGGGCGGCGGCTGTCGAACTTCGTGACCTACGATCGGGCCGGGCGGCGTTTCGAGTACCACCGGGACATTACCGGCGGACCGGCGGTGCTGGCCGCTGGGCTGGACGCGGCGTCGGCCGGGCGCCTGGCGGCGACGGTGCGGGGACGGGCGACGGTGCTGCTGCTCGACGCGGCGGTCGACGCGGGCGACGAGACGCCGGGGACGCGGGCTCTCCAGGATCCCGACGCCGACATCCGGACGGCGTTGTTTCAGGGGCAGGACGGCAGCGCCTCCGTGATCCTGGCGGACCCTGCGCAACGCCTGCTCGACCGCTTCTCGCCGGACCCGGCGGGTCTCGCGAGCCTCGACGCGGCGCTGGCGGCGCTGGCGCGGCCGCCGGCCGCCGAGCGTCGCGCGACCGCTCCGGTGATGCTGCTGCCGAACCTCCTCGATCCGGACCTGCGGCGGCGCTTGGTCGAGGTGTTCGAAGTCGACCACCGGGAAGGCACGGTGGCCATCATCGGCAGTGACGGCTCGCCTCGGCTGGTGGAATTGCCCGACCGCAAGCGCCGGCGCGACCTGACGTTGAAACGAGAGGATCCGTTGTACGCCGAGGTCGCCGCGGCTATCGGCGCGCGGCTGATGCCGGAACTCTGGAAGGCGTGGTGGATCGACCGGCTCCGAACCGAGGCCTTCTACGTGGCCTGCTACCAGGCCGACCGGAACGATTTCTTCGCGCCGCACCGCGACAACAACCTGCCCAGCACGGCCCATCGAAGGGTGGCGGTCAGCGTCGAGTTGAACGACGACTACGACGGCGGCGGGCTGGTGTTCCCGGAATACAGCGACGACCGCTGGCGGGCCCCGGCCGGCGGCGGCCTCGCCTTCTCATGCTCGCTGCTGCACGAGGCGGTTCCGGTGACCGCCGGTCGGCGCTATGTCCTGCTGGCTTTCCTGGCGGCTCCGCGGTGACCGTGGCAGTTCCCTATCGCCACGATCGGCATCGGCCGGTTGACGGACACGTCGCGAACGCGCATTTCCAGCGCTGCTGAATGGAGATCGCCGCCCATGTCCCTGCGCGTCGTGAAGGCCGTCCCGGGCGTGCCGGACCATCCGACCGTCCGCCTCGGCCGGGTCGGCGTACTGCTGGTCAATCTGGGCACCCCGGATTCCACCAGCGTGCCCGACATCCGGCGCTATCTGGCGGAGTTCCTGTCGGACCGGCGGGTGATCGAGATCAACCCCCTGCTCTGGAAGTTGATCCTGCACGGGTTCATCCTGCGCACCCGCCCGCCCAAGACCGCCGAGGCCTACCGGGCGATCTGGATGACCGAGACCGACGAGTCGCCGCTGCGCTTCCACACCAGGGCGACCGCCGAGGCGCTGCAGGCCCGGCTCGATCCCGATGCCACCACGGTGCGGGTCGACTGGGCCATGCGCTACGGCAACCCGGCGATCCGGGACCGCCTGGTGGCGCTTCAGGACGAGGGCTGCGACCGCATCCTGGTGCTGCCGCTGTACCCGCAATACGCCGCCTCGACCACCGCGACGGTGGTCGACGAGGTCGCCCGCCACCTGCTCGACGCACGCTGGCAACCGGCGGTCCGCACGGCCCCGGCCTTTCACGACGACCCGGCCTATGTGGAGGCAGTCGCGGCCGGGATCCGGGACCATCTGGCGACGCTCGACTGGGAGCCGGAGGTCATTCTCGCCTCGTTCCACGGCCTGCCGCAGCGCTATCTGACGCTCGGCGATCCCTACCACTGCCACTGCGCCAAGACCGCCCGCCTGGTGCGCGAGCGCTTGGGCCTGGAGCCGTCGCGGCTGAAGCTGACCTTCCAGTCCCGGTTCGGGCGTGAGGAGTGGCTGCGCCCCTACACCGACGAGACCATAACCGAATTGGCCACCTCGGGGGTCAAGCGGCTGGCGGTGGTGATGCCGGGCTTCGTCGCCGACTGCGTCGAGACCCTTGAGGAAATCTCGATCCAGGCCCGCGAAACCTTCGAGCACGCCGGCGGCACGCATTTCAGCGCGGTTCCATGCCTGAACTCGAGCGACGGGGCGATCACGCTTTACGAAACCCTGGTCCGGCGCGAACTCGCCGGCTGGTGGCCATCCTAAGGCGTGGCGGGGCGGCGGCCGGGTCCCGGATGCGTGCCGCCTGCGGCGGCCCGCTCCGGGATGACGACGAAGGGAGAAGGGCCCGATCGCTGCCTTATTGTCGACGCCCGATCCGGCCCCAGCTTCGGCCACCGCCCCCTGTTATTGCCGTCACCCCGGAAGCCGGGGCGCAGCCGCGGCTATCCGGGGCCCACGACGCGCCGGTGGCTCGCCGATGCTGCCACCGACGGCGCGGCGGGTGGGTCCCGGATCGCCCGAGCTGGCGCGCGTTCGCCGGGATGACGACGAGGGAGAGGGGGGGCGATACTGACTTGATGACGAAGTGGAAGAGCCGCGCCGCGGAAGCAGGCCCCAGGTCGAGGCTCATCTCGCGGGCTGACGCCCTTCGAGTTGCCGATCTCGTGACCAGCTAAAGCCCCGACACCGCCACGTCGTCCGGGTCGCCGACGCCGATCAGGGTGATTCGCGTGCCGGTGCTGAGGCGCAGCACCGTGTCGTCGCCGAAATCCATGCGCCGCACCACCGTCACCCCGGCGGCCAGCAGGATCTGGTCGACCGCGACGTCGAAGTCGCGGATCACGTCGCTGTCGTCGTCGGCGTTGCGGTACACGAAGGCGTCGCTGCCGGCGCCGCCGAACAGGGTGTCGTCGCCGGCGCCGCCGGTCAGCCGGTCGTTG
>CAYNFA010000461.1:0-4076 GCA_964396345.1 uncultured Thalassobaculum sp. | reverse complement strand
GGCCGATCGGCTCGGCATTCCGGTCGTCGATCCGACGCAGGCGGCGGTGGGCATGGCGATCACCGCGATCCGCCTCGCCGGCGCCCGTCCGACGACGGGTTGACGCCATGGCGCTGCCCGGCCACGGGCGTTATCCCTACCGATCGATCGAGGACCGGTCATCGCCGGACTGGCCGGGCGGGCGCCGGCTGGCGGTTTATATCGCCCTGAACATCGAGGTCTTCGCCTTTGGGGAAGGGCTCGGTGCTGAACTGGCGCCCGGCGGGCCGCAGCCGGATGTGCTTAACTACGCGTGGCGGGACTACGGAAACCGGGTTGGTGTCTGGCGTCTTCTCGAGGAGTTCTACCGGCTCGAGCTGCCCGTGACGGTGCTGGCAAACGCCGAGACCTACGCCCAGTGTCCGGGGATCATGGAGGCGTTCCGGCGGCGCGGCGACGAGGTGGTGGCGCACGGCCGTACCAATTCCGAGCGGCAGGGCGTGCTCGATGAGGCCGCCGAGCGCGAGTTGATCGCCGGGACCACGGCGACGATCGCCGCCGCCGAGGGCCGGCGGCCCACTGGTTGGCTCGGGCCATGGATCTCCCAGAGCCGGACTACCCCCGATCTGCTGGCGGAGGATGGCTACCGTTATCTTCTCGACTGGTGTCACGACGACCAGCCGATCTGGATGGCCACCCGCAACGGTGGGCGTATCCTATCAGTGCCATATCCCCAGGATTTAAATGATATACCGGCCGTTGTTGTCAGGAAGGTAGAGGGACGAGAGTTCGCTGACATGATCGTCGACGGGTTCGACGAGCAGTTTGAGCAATCCGCCGCGCAGCCGCTGGTGTTCGGCATCGCGCTGCATCCTTACATCGTCGGTCAGCCACACCGACTGCGGCCGCTGCGTCGGGCGCTGGAACACATTGCCGCCCACCGCGACCAGGTTTGGCTCTGCCACGCGGGCGAAATCGCCCGTCACTGGGATGAGGCTGATACTTAAGGGTTCCTTAAGACGCGGCAACTAATCTGACGACATCTCCCCCCGACCGATGCCGGGAGGGTCAGTGGGCATGTCTCGATGCTGAACGCGCCGGACTCAATGCTGGTCAACCGATTGCGCGACGAACTCGTGAGCGGTGATTCAAGCGCAACCGAGAGGCTCTTCGACGCCAGCGGGGTCGCGCCGCCAACTGTCGTCTGGGCGCCGGGCCAGGACGACATGACCTCCGGGCCGTTCGATCACCTCATCGCGTTCTGGCGGGCCCGCAAGGGCGACCGCCCCTGGCCTGCCGAGGCGGAAATCGACCCGGTGGACCTGAGACCGGCGCTCGGCAGATTGTTGATCTGCGAGCCGGTCGACGACGCGGCCGATTTCCGGATCCGGCTTTACGGAAGCCGGCTGGCGCTCGAGATGGGGCGGGACCTCACCGGGACCTACATCTCTGAGTTCGCGCCGACTTCCTACATCACGACCTTCTACCTCGCCTGCTACCGTGCGGTGATTCTCCGCGGCGAGCCGCTGTTCACCCGCCATGAACCCTCGCTCGACGCCTACGCGGCGGACATCAAGCGGCTGCTGCTGCCGTTCGGCGACGACGGCCGTATCACCCGTATCGTTACGGCCGTGGATTCCGTCCCGCGCCTGCCGCTTGGCCGCCTGGCCTGGACGAGGCGATCCTAGGACACATCTGGGGTCCCGGTCAGGCTTGCCTTTGGTTTCAAATGAAACTAATTTTCTTCCCAACATCCAAACCGGGAGGAGAATCCATGGCAAAGGCCTTCGCGTCGGCCGCCGACCTCGACGAGAAGAAGATCACCTTCGACCGGCTGGGTGAGGGGGTCTACGCGTTCACCGCGGAGGGCGACCCGAACACCGGCGTGATCGTTGGCGATCACGGCGTCATGGTGATCGACGCGCGCGCCACCCCGGTTCTCGCCACGGAACTGATGGGCTACATCGCCACGGTGACGGACAAGCCGGTCACCCACGTGTTCCTAACCCACTATCACGCGGTCCGGGTGCTCGGGGCGTCGGGCTACGGTACCGACACGATCATGGCGAGCCGCGATACCTACGACCTGATCGTCGAGCGCGGCCAGCAGGACATGGACAGTGAGATCGGCCGTTTTCCGCGCCTGTTCAAGGCAGTCGAGACGATCCCGGGGCTCACTTGGCCGACGATGGTGGTCGACGGCGTGCTGGAGATGAAGTTCGGTGGGCGCTGGCTCAAGATCTGTCAGGTCGGGCGCGGTCACACCAAGGGCGACACTATTGTATGGCTGCCGGATGATGGGATCCTGTTCGCTGGCGACCTGGTCGAGGAGGGAGCGACACCCTATTGCGGCGACGCCTATCTGACCGATTGGCCGGCGACCCTCGATAACCTGCTGGCCCTCGAACCGCAGCAGATGCTGCCGGGGCGTGGCGAGGCGATGAAGACCCCAGCCGACTCCCGACGGGCGATCGACGGCACACGGGCTTTCGTGTCCGACCTGCTGGGCGCGGCGAAGGCCGGCGTCGCGGCCGGCAAGCCGCTTGGTGAGGTATACATCGACGCCTACCGCCTCCTGCAGCCGAAGTACGGCCACTGGGTAATCTTCGACCATTGCCTGCCGTTCAACGTCAGCCGCGCGTTCGATGAGGCGGGCGGGTTGCGCGACCCGCGGATCTGGACGGCCGAGCGTGACCGCGAGATGTGGCACTCGCTTCAGGGCGCCCTGAAGGAACTCGACGGAGCCTGATATGGTGGCAGCCGCGGCCCGTCCGCGCTTCGCCTACGTGCCTCCTCCGGAGATCGACGACGACACCGTCCGTCGGGTGCCCGTGGTGATCGTCGGCGCCGGCCCGGTCGGTCTGACGGCCGCCGCCGAGTTCGCTATCCTGGGTCGGGAAGCCGTGCTGCTCGACGACGGCGACACGGTGTCGGTCGGCAGCCGGGCGATCTGCTGGGCGAAGCGAACCCTCGAAATCTTCGATCGGATCGGGGTGGCGGATCGGATCGCCGACAAGGGTGTGGTGTGGAACCGGGGCCGGCTGTTCCACGGCGACCGCGAGGTCTACGCCTTCGACCTGCTGCCGGAACCCGGACACAGGCGCCCCGCCTTCGTCAATCTTCAGCAATACCACATCGAGGACATCCTTCTCGAAAGGGTGGCCGAACTCGGGCTCACCGATATCCGATGGCGAAACCGTGTGACGGGTGTCGAGCCACTGCCCGACGGTGCCGCCCGCCTGACCGTCGAGACCCCGGATGGCGTCTACCGGCTCGATGCCGACTGCGTGTTGGCGGCGGATGGGGTGCGCAGCACGGTCCGCCGCGCCATGGAACTGGATTTCAAGGGCCGGGTGTTCGAGGACCGCTTCCTGATCGCCGATGTGATCATGAAGGCGGGGTTCCCCAGCGAACGCTGGTTCTGGTTCGACCCACCCTTTCATTCCGGCCGGTCGGTGCTTTTGCACCGCCAGGCCGACGACGTGTTCCGCATCGACTTCCAGCTGCCGTCGACCGCGGATCCCGACGAGGAGCGCAAGCCGGAGAACGTGCTGCCGCGCCTCCGGCAGATGCTGGGACCCGATGTCGACTTCGCGCTCGAGTGGGTCAGTGTCTACAGCTTCACGTGCCGGCGCATGGAGCGGTTTCGCCACGGCCGCGTGTTCTTCGTTGGCGACAGCGCCCACGTCGTCAGCCCGTTCGGCGCCCGCGGCGGCAACGGCGGGATCCAGGATGTCGACGCCCTGTGCTGGAAGCTCGACCTGGTCCTGTCGGGGTCGGCTCCGGAGCGGCTTCTGGAGAGCTACGACGACGAGCGCATCCCGGCGGCTGAGGAGAACATCGTGAACTCGACGCGCTCGACCGATTTCATGACCCCGAAATCGGCGGTGAGCGAGGATTTCCGGGCGGCTGCCCTGGAATTGGCCGCTCGGTTCCCGTTCGCGCGACGGATGGTGAACTCCGGCCGGCTGTCGCTGCCGCATGTCTACCGCGCGACGCCGCTGTCGACCCCGGACGCCGACGCCTGGGACGGTGGCCCGGAGCCGGGCGCGGCGGCGGTCGATGCCCCGGTCCGCGACCGCGACGGAGCGGCTTGG
>CAYNFA010000460.1:0-4077 GCA_964396345.1 uncultured Thalassobaculum sp. | reverse complement strand
GCGCGCTGGCCGGGCTGCCGCTGTCGGGCGGGACGCTCGACGCCGAGGTGACGTTGCAGCCCCGAGACGGCCAAAGCGCGCGACTGGCGCTCACCAGCCGGGACGTGGCGCTCGACGGCGGTGCCACCGTGATCGCGTCCGTGGACATAACGGGCACCGGCCGCACCCTCCTGACCCGCCCGGCCGGATCGCTGCGCGCCGAAGTCGGCGGTGTGCGTCAGGGCGAGGAGACCCTGCTGGCAAGCGCCCTGCTGACCGCCGATTCCGACGGCTCGGCAGCGCGGGTGAACGCCAGTCTGGAAGGCGAGGCGGGGATCCCCTACCAGGTCACGGCCGAGGCGTCGGTCGCGCTTGGTGCCCAGCCGCTGCGGATCACGCTGGCGTCGCTCGACGCCGAGCTCGGCGATGCCGGTATCGCCCTCGCCCGTCCGACCCGGATCACGCTCGGCACCCGTCCGAGGATCGAGGATCTGGCGCTGCGCGTCGACGGCGGGCGGATCACCGGCGGCGGTGGCATCGACACGGCCGATCTCGACCTGTCGCTGCAGGCCCGCGGCATCCCGGCGGAACTGGCGCGGCTGGCGGACCCGATGTTGAAACTGACCGGCGGGGTCGACGCCGATGCCACGGTGCGGGGCCCGATCGGCAACCCGACGGCCCGGCTCACGGTGACCGCCCCCGCCATCCGGTCGAGCGACCCCGCGCACGCCGATCTGCCGTCGCTGTCGGCCTCGGCACAAGCGCGGATCGAGGGCAGCAAGCTGACGGCCTCACTGGACGCAACGGTCGGCGACGGTGTCCAGGCCGGACTCAGGGCGTCGGCCGGTCTGTCGCCCGGTGTGGATGGCGCACTGCCGTCGCTCGACCCGTCGGCACCGCTGAACGCTCGGCTCGACCTGGAGGCGGCGCTCGAGCGCGTGTCGGCCTACCTGCCGCTGGATGGTGGTCGGCTGGCTGGCCAGGCCTCGCTGCACGTCGCGGTGATCGGTACGCCGGCGGATCCGTCGGTCGACGGCACGGTCAGCGTGCGCGATGGCGCGGTCGACCAGCCGTCGATCGGACTCTACCTCCGGGATGTGCGGCTCGAAGGGCGGGGCCAGGGCGACCGTCTGGTGATCGACACGCTGACCGCCTCCGCCGTTTCCGGCGGCACCCTGGAGGGGGCCGGCGGCGTCTCGCTCGACGCCACCGACGGTATGCCGGCCGATGTGACGTTGACCGCGCGCCAGCTGGTGGCCGTCGACACCGACGATGCCGAGGTGGTGCTGGACGCCGACCTCGGATTCTCCGGCCGGATCCCCGACTACCGGCTCGCCGGCACCATCACCGTGCTGCCGTCGGAGATCAGGATCCCCGACCAGCTGCCGGCGTCGGTGGTCACCCTCGAGGTGACCGAGGTTCAGAACGGCGTTGTCATCCGTTCCCCGGAGGTTGCGGCCGAGGACCGGGGTAACGGTGCGGCGCCGGTTACGCTCGACCTGCGCGTCGACGTTCCCGGCCAGGTTTTCGTGCGAGGCCGCGGCCTGGATAGCGAGTGGGGGGGCGCGCTGACGGTCACTGGTCCCGTCAGTGACCCCGAGGTCAGCGGTGCCCTGGAAGTGCGACGAGGGCAACTTGCCGCTGTCGGCCGCACCTTCCAGTTCGAGCGCGGCCGCGTGGTGTTCGACGGCGCGCCGCCTGACGATCCGACGCTGGACATGATCCTGGCCACCGAGGCCGGTGACGTGACGGCGAAAGTGTTGATCGCCGGTCGGGCGCAGGATCCCTCGATCACCCTGACCAGCGAACCGGCGCTGCCCGAGGAGGACATCCTCTCCCAAATCCTGTTCGGCTCGTCGCGGGCTCAGCTGAGTCCGATTCAAGCGCTGAAACTGGCGCAGTCGGCGGCGGTGCTGTCGGGCCGGCTCGGCTCGGGGGGCATCACCGACACGATCCGCACCACGCTGGGCGTCGACACGGTGGACATCGATGCCGGCGAGGGCACCGGATCGCGCGGCGCCTCCCTGTCGGTCGGAAAGTACGTGGCGCCCGGGGTGTTCCTGAAGCTTCAGCAGGGACTTGGAGGCTCCGGCAGCAAGGCGGTCGTCGAGGTCGAGATCACCGACAGCATCACCGTCGAGACCGACGTCGGTGCCGATTCGCAAAGCCGGGTCGGCGTGAACTGGAAGCTCGACTATTGACCGGCGGTCCCAACGGCGGCACCTAGGCCCCTTCGTTCGACGCAGGATCCGCCCCATGACCGTCACGCTGTCCGCCAGACCCGCCTCCGACTTCGACCCAGCCGATCCCGCCAGCTTCTCGTTCTGGACCGAGGAGCGGCTGCGCTACGCCGATCTCGACCCGCTGTCGCACGTCAACAACAACGCGATCGGCGTGTTCCTGGAGAACGGCCGGGTCCACCTGTTCCGGGCGTCCGGCGGCGACGGCGGCGGTGACGGCAGCGTCTGGTGGGTGGTCCGGCGGCTGGAGATCGATTTCGCCCGCGAGATCCGCTTTCCGGGCACGGTCCACACCGGTACCCGGGTCGCCAAGCTCGGGACCACCTCCTGCACGATCCGTCAGGGCGTTTTCGTCGAGGGCGAGTGCCGGGTGACGTCGACGACCATCGGGGTGTGCTTCGACCCGGTCGGCCGCAAGGCGGTCGCGATCCCCGAGCCGATCAGGATCCTGCTCGCCTCGCACCAGCCGTGACCGGGAGGTCCGGCCTCAGCATCGGCACGATCACCACTTCGGCGCCAGGGTGGCCGGCGACGTAGCGACGGACCGCAATCTCGTCGTCGGTGATCAGCGCCGCGCCGGCCGTCGGCGCCAGACGGTCGTGGACCCGGTACAGGAAGCTCGGCCGCAGCCCTGGCAGATCGGCCGCCTCGGCGGCGGCGGCGCCGACACGGGCGCGTCGGAACAACTCGACCTCGCCTTCATAGCCGTGACCTTCGTACAGGTAGAGATGCCTCGCCATGGTGTCCTCCCACCGCGTCCGAGCGACCGACGTCGCTATCATATGCGCACAGAGTGCGCCTCAGGCAAGCCCGGAACCGCACCACGTGCGCTTTTTGACTTGGCCGGAGCCACGCCCGCGCCCTATATCGGGAGCGTTGGAAGGGAGTTGCGCGTGAAAAGGTCGACCGCGATCGAGCTGGAGATGAAGCCCGGCGACTTCAAACGCTGGCGCAAGGCCCTGAAACTGTCTCAGAAGGAGGCCGCCGAGGTCCTCGGTCTGAAGCGCCGGGTCGTGCAGTACTACGAGAAGGGCGAGCGCGACGGCGAGAGCGTGACGATCCCGAAATACATCCGTCTGGCCTGCTGCGCCGTTGCCTCCGGCGTGCAGGACTATACCGGCCCGGCCAAGGACCGCCAGGCCGGCTGATCGGCGTCGGCGGCGGTTCCGGGTGCCGAGTCGCGGCGCCCGGAACCAAGCCGTCAGTTTACCGGCGTGACCAGAGGCTTGCCGGCGATCCCGGCCAGCAGGTTCTCCATCACCAGACGCCCCATGGCGAGGCGGGTGTCGTGGGTGGCGCTGGCCTGGTGCGGCTGGAGGACGACGTTCTCGGTCAAGTCCTTGAGCGCCTGGGGGACCCGCGGCTCGTCGGCGAACACGTCGAGGCCGGCGGCGCCGAGCCGGCCGTCCTGCAGCGCCGCGATCAGCGCCTCCTCGTCGGCGACGCTGCCGCGCGCCACGTTGATGAACACGCCCTGCGGCCCGAGCGCGTCCAGCACCTCGCGGTTCACCAGATGCTTGGTGCCGGCGCCACCGGGCACGATCGCCACCAGGATATCGACGGCGCGCGCCATCTCGAGCAACGAGGCGTAGTGGGTGTAGGGCACGTCCTTCCGGCCGCGGGTGTGGTAGCCGATGTCCATCTTGAACGCCTCGAAGCGCCGGGCGATCTCGATGCCGATGCGTCCGAGCCCCAGGATGCCGACCTTGCGGCCCCACATGCGGTGGGTGAACGTCATGTCGCCCTCGCGCTCCCACCGGCCCTCGCGGACGTAGCGGTCGGCCTGCGGGATCCGCCGCAGGGTGGCAAGCGTCAGGGCGATCGCGAAGTCGGCGACCTCGTCGCACAGCACGTCGGG
>CAYNFA010000459.1:0-4097 GCA_964396345.1 uncultured Thalassobaculum sp. | reverse complement strand
CTCGGGTAGCAACATGACCGGATCCCGACCGGCGGACGCCCTGATCGCCCCCGTCGCCGCCGCCATCGGCGCCCGTTGGCGGGAGGAGGTCGAGTTCCTGCGCGCCCTGGTGCGGCAGCCCTCCGACAACCCGCCGGGCGACTGCGCGCCGCACGCCGAGGTGGCGGCCGGCCTGCTGGAGGGTCTCGGCTTCACGGTCGAGCGTCACGCGGTGCCCGATGACGTCGTGCGCGGCTCCGGCATGGTGTCCTGCACCAACCTCATCGTGCGCCGACGCTTCGGGGACGGCCCGACGGTCGCGCTCAACGCCCACGGCGACGTGGTGCCGCCCGGTGACGGCTGGACCCACGATCCCTACGGCGGGGCGGAGGTCGACGGTGTGATGTACGGACGTGGTGTGGCGGTGTCGAAGTCCGATTTCGCGACCTACGCCTTCGCGCTGCTGGCCCTGGAGGCGGTCGCCGACCGTCTCGCCGGCACGGTCGAGTTGCACTTGACCTGCGACGAGGAGACCGGTGGCGGCATCGGCCCGGCCTGGATCCTGGGGCAGGGGCTGAGCCGGCCGGACCTGGCGATAAGCGCCGGGTTCAGCCACGCGATTGTTACCGCCCACAACGGCGTTCTGCACCTGGAGGTGACGGTGCGCGGCCGTTCGGCGCATGCCGCCAAGCCGGATGAAGGCGCCGACGCCATTGAAGCGATGACCGCGATCCTGCAGGCCCTGTACATCGAACGGCGGGCCTATCCCTCGCGAATATCCGAGATCCCCGGCATTGGTCACCCCAACCTCACTGTCGGGTTGATCGAGGGTGGCATCAACACCAACGTGGTACCGGACCGCTGCACCATCCGCCTCGACCGCCGCATGACCCCGGAGGAGGATCCGGTCGTCGTGGAGCAGCGCCTCAGGACGGTGATCGCGGCGGCGGTCGCCGGGCGCGACCGAGTCTCGGTTGAGGCACGGCGGGTGCTGCTGGCGTCGCCGCTGCGTCGGCTGGACGGCGCGGAGCGTCTGATCGAGCCCGTGCGACGCCATGCCGGCCGCCTGCTCGGCGAGGACGTGCCGATCGAGGGCGTGCCGCTTTACACCGACGCCCGGCTCTACGCCGAGGCCGGTGTCCCGACGATCGGATACGGGGCCGGGCCCCGGACGTTCCTCGACGCGAACGGCCACCGTGCCGACGAGCGTCTTGTGCTGTCGGATCTCCGGGTCGCCACCGAGGTGGTGGCGCTGGCGGTCGCGGAGGTGCTGGCCAGGAGTTGACGGAGTGTCCCGCGTCTAGAGCATTCTCATTTTGAGTGTTGATATCCGGCAGCTTTGAAGTAGTTGGCGCATTCGGCTGGGGTCATCGCGGTCGGCGTCAACGGTGACGGCCGGCGCGAGGTGCTCGGCCTGACGATCGGCACGTCCGAGGCCGAAACCTTCTGGACCGACTTCCTGCGTTCCCTGGCCCGCCGCGGCCTGCTGGCGTCAAGCTGGTGATCTCGGATGCCCACCTGGGTCTGAAGGCCGCCGTGGCGAAGGTCCTCAACGCGCCCTGGCAACGTTGCCGCGTCCACTTCATACGGAACGTCCTGGCCCACGCCGCAAGCAGGGGCGCCGGGTCGTCTCTGCCTTCATCGGCACCGCCTTCGCCCAGGACGACGTTGACGCAGCCCGCACCCAGTGGCGGCAGGTCGCAGACCAGCTTCGTCCCAGGATCAGGAAGCTCGCCGAGTTCATGGACGAGGCCGAGACCGACATGCTCGCCTATATGAACTTCCCCGCAGCTCACCGCGCCACTCGACAAACCCGATCGAGCGCCTCAATGGCGAGATCAAGCGGCGAACCGACGTCGTCGGCATCTTCCCCAACGACGAGGCCATCACCCGTCTGGTCAGTGCCATCTTGCTCGAGCAGAACGATGAATGGGCCGTGCAGCGCGCCGATACATGACCCTGGAAACAATCGTACCCATGGGCGACAATCTCTTAATCAAGCTGCTCTCCGTGGCAGCCTGACACTCCTGGCCAGCGCGCCGGAGATCAAGCGCTGAAAACCGCGCTCCTACATCACTCCAAGGGACACGATCCATCGCCTCCTCAGGCAGTATGCTGAATGGACCGCTGTCGAGATCACGGTCACATCCGACGATTCTGGCGATGCACGCAACGCCGCTTTCCGTCTCCTTTTCGCCTACATCTCCGGCGCCAATGAGGCGAACGCGGAGATCGCCATGATGGTGCCTGTTGAAGCCCCCGGCGCTGCCTAGCAGGTCGACATGACGGCACCGATCGGGAGCCAGGTCAGCGAACCCGGTAGCGCGACCATGAAGTTCTTCTTGCCGGGCCGGTTCACGCCTGGGTCGGCTCCCGCCCCGACAGATGATCGGGTGCACCTCGTGCTGATACCGGCACAACGCATGGTAGTACTGACCTTCTCTTGGTCTCGTGGCCAGGATGCCGTATCGGCGAGAGTGGCGGAACTCCGCGCAGCGATCGACGCCCTCGACCTCAACCGCGAGGGACCCGCACGCGCATTCTTTTATGATCTACGCTGGACGCTTCCCTGGTTTCGGCGAAACGAGGTAGCCATCTAAGCGGCCAATAACCTTTTAAGAATGCATGACATGATCCAACGGCCCGTTCGGAACGTAAGATGAGCGAAATTTGCGCGAGGGGAACTACGCATGCTTACTCCAGTGAGATCGGTCATTGTTTTTTGTTGGGATTTTTTATTCAACCATGAAGTAAGCCCACTTCGTCATATTCCTGACGTCGCCATCCGGCATTATGTTTTGCAGGTCCTAGGTCTAATGTGGGCCGTCGCCTTTGCGGTGGCGGTCGGAAGTTACACGATCTTGGCCGTCAGCGTCATCGGCCACGTTGTTCTATTCGCGGCCGCGGCTTTCACGGTAACAACCTGGACAGCCGCTACCGCGAAACCTGACTTATTTGTCCGTGGCTCTATCCGTAAAGAAACTGAAAGACGCAAAGGTCTGAGCAACGATCAATGATCGCTCTATTGCTGATCGTCTTGGTCGCTGGTGTCATTTTATAACGAAGGGAAATCCAGAATGCCTGAGACGTTTGAGAAACTGATGAATGGAGTTGATGGTGGGTTGGCCCTACTCCAGGTTTTGGCAGATAACAGTTTCGACTCTGTTCTGATCACAGATGCATCAGCGGAAGGAAAAATTATCTACGCTAACAAATCCTTCAAAAAACTAACGGGTCACGAACCATCCGAAATCATTGGTAAGACGCCGCGGATCCTACAAGGGCCGGCGACTGATTCCAAGGTGATTGCGAGTCTTGTCGATGCACTGAACTCGGGCGGACAATTTGAAGGCAAGGCGATCAACTACAAGAAAGATGGAACACCATTCATCATGTACTGGCGTGTGCTGCCTATCAAAGTGGGCGAGGAAATAGCCGCTTGGGTTGCCATCCAGCGGGAGGGGTCGGTCATCTGAGTGGTCGTTCCAAAAAATGGTTAGTTTGGATAAACGGGATTGACCTGCCCCCGGGTTTTCGGACCACGGATAACTTGAGAGACTGCCTCTCGATAGGAGGCAGCGCGAGGCGGATCGTGGGCCGGTGGCGGCAGTGGCCAAGCAGCATGGGGTCAGCGAGCAGACGATCTACACTTGGCGTAAGCGGTTCGGTGCGTTCCAGGCCGATGACGTGTGCCGGCTGAAGCAGCTGGAACAGGAGAATGCCCGGCTGAAGAAGCTGGTCGTCGAGCGCGATCTGGAGCTCGAGGTGATGAAGGAGATCGCCGCAAAAAAAGGTAGGCGTGCAGGCTCGCCGCTCGGCTGTGGCATACGCGACGGGCCGAGGCCTGTCGCTGCGGCGGGCTTGCACGCTGATCGGTGTGGGACGGTCGGCGCTGCGGTATCGATCGGTGAAGGCACAGAAGGACGCGCTGGTGCTTGAACGCATGGCGGCGCTTTCGGCGCAGTATCCGCGCTACGGCTACCGGCGGATCGCGATCTTTCTTGGTCGCGACGGTCATCGGATGAGCTTCGGCCGCGCGCACTGGCTGTGGCGCAAGGCGCGACGGGACTGTCAGGAATTTCGTGTGTGGCCGGGCATAATGGGAAAGAAGGAGACAT
>CAYNFA010000458.1:0-4100 GCA_964396345.1 uncultured Thalassobaculum sp. | reverse complement strand
ACCAAGCCAGACCGCCGCCTGCGCATCCCTTCCATTTCACAATGTACATGAGCCGCGGACCGCTTCCCCGGAGGGCTCCGGTCCGTCGCCAGGACCCGATGTGTCCCGGCGAGGCGCGGCTTATACGAAGGCTCCGAAACGATGTCAAACGTCTTTTTGAAAGTTTTTTTACGGCTTCCCTTGGTTCGCCGGTTCGCTCCAGTTTTTACGGCTTCCCTTGGTTCGCCGGTTCGCTCCAGTTTTTACGGCTTCCCTTGGTTCGCCGGTTCGCTCGAGTATAGCACGCGCACGGGGGAGCGCGGGGCTGGACCGGTTTCACGCGCCGGTTCAGAAACCGGACAAAACAGGCTGAATTCGTTTGGTTTCCTTGACACCGGGAAGCCAGGTGGAGATCATGGGGTCGGCGTCCCTGGGGAGCGACGCCGGCCGACATATTGCCGATCGAGGAGTAGCGGGCCGATGAAGTGGACGAGCGCGGTGGCAGTCGGGATTCTGGCGGCAGCCTGGATCGCCCTGGGGCAACCCGACCAATCCGACGCCCGGTTTGCCGCGGCAGCCCCGCCGTCGCTCGGCGAAGCCCTGAACGGGCAGTTCATTGTGCCGGCCCGCCTCGCCAAGGAGGCGCAGGCGTTCCCGTCGCTCGAGGACCTGATCGGCCCTGAAGACCGGATCGTCACGGTGGCGCGCGGCGACACCCTGATGGGGATCCTTACCGGCAACGGCGTCGACCGCGTCAGCGCCTACGAGGCGGTGCGCTCGCTCGGCACCGTGTTCGACGTCCGCCGGCTGCAGATCGGCCAGGACATCACCCTCACCTTCCTGCCGAGCACCGACGGCGACCAGTTCCTGGGCCTGGCGCTGCGGCCTTCCCCCGAACGCGACGTCCTGGTGAAGCTCGACGACGCCGGCGGCTTCGTTGCCGAGGAGGCCGAGCGCCCGCTTGATCGCCGCGACACTTACGGCGCCGCCACCATCGAGAGCTCGCTGTACGAGGCGGCGATTGCCGCCAACGTGCCGATCGACGTGCTGATGGACCTGGTGCGGGTGTTCAGCTTCGACGTCGACTTCCAGCGCGACGTCCAGCCAGGTGACCGTTTCGAGGTGCTGTTCGACGGCTTCGACGACGAGTTCGGCGAGCGGGTTCGCAACGGCGAGATCCGCTACGCCTCGATGACGCTGTCGGGCAAGACCCTGGCCTTCTACCGGCACACCCCGACCAGCGGTTTCACCGATTTCTTCGGCCGCGACGGCCGCAGCGTCCGCAAGGCGCTGATGCGCACGCCGATCGACGGCGCCCGCCTGTCCTCGGGCTTCGGCAAGCGCCGTCACCCGATCCTCGGTTACAACAAGATGCACAAGGGCGTCGACTTCGCCGCCCCGACCGGAACCCCGATCATGGCCGCCGGCGACGGCGTCGTGGAAATGGCCGAGCGCAACGGCGCCTACGGCAACTATGTCCGGCTCCGGCACAACAACGAGGTCAAGACCGCGTACGCCCACACCTCGCGCTTCGCCACGGGCGTGCGCGCCGGCAGCCGGGTCAAGCAGGGGCAGATCATCGCCTATGTCGGCACCACCGGCCGCTCGACCGGCCCGCACCTGCACTACGAGGTGCTTCTGAACGGTCGCCAGGTAAACCCGATGAGCGTCGAACTGCCGACCGGCGAGCAGCTGCTGGGCAAGGACCTGAAGTCCCTGCAGGCGCTGATCCCCTCGGTCGACACCAGGGTCGCCGCCGCCCGCGACGAGGCCCGCCTGGTGGCCTCGAACGAGGACGGCAACCCTGGCCGCTAACCCCGGCTGTTGACCCCGGCCGCCGAGCCGCCGTCCGGCACTACCCGCCGGTCCGCACCAGGGCGTCGACGGCGACCACGCCGGTCGCCGACACGATCACCGGGTTCGCCTCGGCTTCCTCGACACGGCGTTTCGGATCGAGGGCGAGGCGCGACAGCGCCGCCACCGCCCCGGCCAGCGCCTCCAGATCGCCGGCCGGCCGGCCCCGCCACCCGGACAGCACCGCCAGCCCGCGGACCTCAGCGATCATCGCGCGCGCCGTCTCGGTGTCGACCGGCGCCAGGCGCACGGCGACGTCTCGGTAAAGCTCCGCGAAGATCCCCCCGGCACCGACCGTGACGACCGGGCCTGCCTCGGCGTCGAGCCGATAGCCGATCAGCGCTTCGCCGAGACCGCCTGCCATCGCCTGCAGCAGCCAACCATCGATCCGGGCGTCGGGCGCGGTGCGCCCCAGCCGCGCCCGCATCGCCGCCCGCGCCGCTTCCACGGCCGCCCGATCGGCGAGACCGAGGGCAACCGCGCCGGCCTCGGTCTTGTGGGGCAGATCCGACGACACCGCCTTCAGGACCACCGGGTAGGACAGATCGGCCGGAACCGCCTCGTCCAGCCCGATCACCCGGCGCGAGACGGTCGGCACCCCAAGCCGGTCCAGCAGGTCGAGACCGGCCGCCTCGTCGAGAACATCGCCGACGGCCAGCGCGCCCAGCTCCGGCGCGGGCCCGGTGACCGGCGCCCGCGGTGGCGCCCAGTCGAGGAACGCCCTGATGGCGTCGGCCATGGCCTCAACGGTCCGGAACCCCGCCACGCCCCCCTCGGCCAGCATCGCCAGCGCCCGGTCGGCCTGCGGCAGCGGCACCGCCGCCAGCGGGGTGGCGTGCCCGGCGCAGTCGATGATCGGCTGCACCGCCCGCTCGGGCAGGAACTGCGCCGACGAGCCGATGGCGGCGATCACCGCGGCGCAGTCGCCGGACTCCTGCAGCCCGTCGAGCACCGCCTTCATCACCTCGTAGCGAGCACCCGCCAGCGTGACGTCGATCAACCGTCCGCCCTTGACCTCGAGGCCGTGCGCCGCCCGCACCCGCTCGCGCAGCTCGGCGCTGGCCCCCACCAGCGCCACGCCGGCGCTGCCGAGCCGGTCGACGGCCATGGCACCGCCGCCGCCGGTCGTGGCGACCACCGCGACCGGCCGGCCGGCCCGCGCCGCGTCGGGACGGCGCCCCTTCAGCAGCGCCGGCAGCTCCAGCAAAGCCTCGAACTGGTCGACCCGCAGGATGCCGTGGTCGCGGAAGAACGCGTCGGCAGCCTGGTCGGAGCCGAGCAGCGCGCCGGTGTGCGACACCGCCAACGCCTGGGCTTCCGGAGAGCGCCCGATCTTGTAGGCCACGATCGGTTTGCCGGCGGCGTGCGCGGCGCGGGCAAACCGGGCCAGCCGCTCGGGGCGGCGCAGGGTCTCCAGGAACAGCAGGAAGGCGTCGACCTCGGGCAGCGCGGTGGCGGCCTCGCCGATCTCGCCGACGTCGAGATCGGCCTCGTTGCCGAGCGACACCAGGTGCGCGAAGCCGATCCCGCGGGCAGCGCCCCGCGACAGCAGGGTGCCGATCAGCGACCCCGACTGCGACAACGCCATCAGCCGCCCCGGCAGCAGGCTCTCCGCCTCCAGCGCCGCGTTGGTGGTGATCGTCACCCGGTCGACGACGTTGATCACGCCCATGGAGTTCGGCCCGAGCAGCCGCAGCCCGCCGGCGGCGGCGCGCGCCACCAGCCGCTCCTGGCGCTGGCGGCCTTCCGGGCCGGTCTCGGCGAAGCCGTCGGCCAGCACCGTCGCGGCCGGCACGCCGAGCCCGGCGGCCTCGATCACCGCGTCCTCGACCCGCTCGGCCGCACCGACGATGTAGACGTGGTCGGGGCGCTCCGGCAGGGCCGCCAGCGACGGCCACGCCGGCTCGCCGAGGACGGTGTCGCGGCGCGGGTTGACCGGGTAGACCGCGCCGGCGTAACCGTGCTTGCGCAGGAAGCGAAGCGGCCGGGCGCCGTCCTTCTTCGGATCGTCGGAGGCCCCGACGATGGCGACGGCGCGCGGCCGCAGCAGCGCCGTCAGCCATGGTGCAACGGGGGCCGGGCGGTCGGCGCTCACGCCGACGCCCTCGGGGCGCGCTGCGGGAACCGGCGCTCGAACACCCCCTCGGCGATGCGGTTCTTCATCATCTCCAGGCTGCCGCCGGCGATCTGCCAGCCGCGCGCCCGGCGCCAGCAATACTCGACCAGACTTTCCTCACTGTAGCCGAGCGCCCCCAGCACCTGCATCG
>CAYNFA010000457.1:0-4101 GCA_964396345.1 uncultured Thalassobaculum sp. | reverse complement strand
ATTGCCGTGTCAGCCCCGCCTGCGGCCCGATTCCTTCGACTTACTCCAAAACCTACGCCGCCGCCCAAGGGGTGACACTCGACCCCACAGCCCGCAGAACCCCGCCGTTTTCGGGTCTAGGCCGGGCTAGGCCGGGTTAGGCCGGGTCACTCCAGAACCTACTGTCAGATAACAGTGAGGATATCCATGGGGGAGCGGGTAGCACCGGGCGGGGCGGCGGGCAAGACCTAGGCCATGCCCCTCTGCAGGGGAATGGTGAGGCGCATCTGCAATCCCTCGGGGCGAAACATCAGCTCGGCTTTGCCGCCTTCGCTCGCGGCACTCCTTTCGATGAGCCTGGTGCCGAACCCGCGTTTCAGCGGCGCCTTAACCGGCGCACCGCCGCTCTCGCTCCAGATTAACTCCAGAACCGGCTTGTCCGCCGCCCGCACGCTCCAGCGCGTGTCGACCCTGCCCGTCGGAACGGACAGGGCCCCGTACTTGGCGGCGTTCGTGGCGAGTTCGTGCAGGACGAGCGCAAGCGTCTGGGCGATCCTGGACGGAACCGCCAAGGGCGGGCCGTCGCAGGCGACACGGTCCGCCGGGTAGGGGGCGAGCTCCTGCCTGACGAGCGCGGCGACATCGACCGATTCCCATTGGCTGGCCGTCAGGAGACGGTGCGCGTTTGCCAGTGCGTTCAGACGGCCGAGAAGCGCCTTGCGTTCCGGGCCGGCGGCGAGTGTCTGGCTGGCGATGGCCCCGATCACCGCCACGATGTTCCTGACCCGGTGATCGAGTTCGCTGGCGAGCCGCTGCTGCCGTTCTTCGGCTTCCTTCCTGCCGGTGATGTCCCTGTCGATGCCGACCATCCGCACCGGCCGACCCGACGGATCGCGCAGGACGATCGCCCGGGTCGCCAACCATCGGAGTCCGCCGTCGAGGCGGATCATGCGAAACTCGACGTTCAATTCGGATCGACCGGACAGGGCCGCGTCGAGCGCATCGTCGATCCCGGGCCGGTCCTCCGGATGCACGAGTGCCCGGAAGGCTTCGATGCCGCCCGCGACCGTGCCCGGCACCATTCCGGCCAACCGGGCCAGGTTGTCTGACCATCCGACGCTGCCGGAGCCGATGTCCCAGTCCCACACGCCAATGTTCCCGGCTGCCATGGCGAGCCGCATCCGCTCTTCGCTGTCGCGCAGCGCCTCTTCCACCTGTTTGCGGAGGCCGATATCCTCGATCACGGCGATGAAATAGTCGGGCCGACCCTGTGCGTCACGAACCATCGACCCGGTCAGGTTGACCCACACCGTCGAGCCGTCCTTGCGGATGTAGCGCTTCTCCATGGTGTAGAAGGGGCTTCTCCATGGTGTAGAAGGGAATGTCGCCGGCGTGGAGCGCGCGCGCCTGAGACAAATCCGCCTCGAGGTCGTCGGGATGCGTTATGTCCTGAAAGGTCCGGGCCTGGAGTTCGGCTCTCTCGTAACCGGTAAGCTCGCAAAGCTTCTGGTTCAGCCGCAGGAACCGGCCACCGGGTCCGACATGCGCCATTCCGACCGCCGCCTGCTCGAAGGTCGCGCGGAAACGCGCCTCGCTTGCCCGCAAGTCGGCCTCGGCGCGGCGCTTGTCGGTGACATCCTCCCCCGACGACACGACCTCGACGATCCGGCCTGCCTCATCCCGCAGCACGGCGTTTCGCCAGGCGACGGTCCGCTGCGACCCATCCCGGCAGAGGACGGGATTCTCGAACTCCTCCGGTGCCTCCCCGTACCTGAACAGCTTGAACACCTGCCGCACCTGGCTGCGCACGGGTGCGGGCACGAAGTCATCAAACCAATTCCGGCCGACTATTTCTCCGGGGGGATAGCCGAGGATCTCGCAGCCTTTCCGGTTGATGCGCCGCACCCGCCTGTCGGGACCGATCCCGACCAGTATGATATCCGCAAGCTCGAAGTACCGCTGCGCCCAGTCCGGGTTCGACTCATGATCGATTTCAGGATGCCGCGCACTCTCGTGCATGAAACCCTCCGCGTGGCTTCGCTGACAATCGCCCCCTGATTCGACAGTACTCCGGTTACGGAAGATTGCACTGTTTCATATCATCTCGATCTGAAAGTGTGCCCACGCCGAGTGAACAGCCTGTAGTGGCGTCCTAAGGAGCGCGTACTAGCCGCTGGCCGCCGCGAACTTGACTTCGCCGCCAGCGACTTCCCCTACCAGTCCTGCACAGGCATCGGCTTGTAGGAAGCCCGTACGCGGCCGTGAGGTTACAGAGGCCCGTCTCGGGGACTGCTTCGACCTCGACTTGAGCGACATCGGCGTTCCTGCGGCCTTGGATGGGCATTCTCGGCGGGGCCAATCGCCAGCACGTCAGGACGCGCGGAGCGCGATCCTGGATGCACCGGGCCGGCCTCACCCCTGGCGGATCCCGGGGTTGATCGCCAGCGCCGCGCCCGCCGCACCGCCGGCGTCGTAGGCGGTCGGCGACACCATGCGGCCGGCGCTTCGCACCGTGCGCAGGTTCAGGCCAAGCTTGTCGAGTTCAGCGTCGACCACCGCCGCCTTGACCACCACCAGGTCGCGGCCGCCGCCGGCGTTCACGCGGTCGCGCCCGGCCTTCATCGCCATCAGCTTGTCGGCGATCGACGCCACCATGCCGAGCGCGAAGGACGCGTTCGCCAGGTAGCGGTCCTGGTGCCGGAAGCGCCGGTAGTCGGGCGAGGTCTTGTAGCGGCCGAGCTCCTGGCGCACCGCGCCGTCGACCACCTCGGTGAGATAGTGCGCGACCTCGACGTCGGAGCGCAGCCCGAAGAACACGTAGCGCGCGGTGCCGGCCGGCTGCTTCTCGCGCCAGACCTTGCAGTCGCAGAACGCCGCGATGGCGCCGACGCAGTCGTCGAGCGGGATGCGCTTCTTGCGGTGGGTCTCGTACTCGCGCCGCTCGCATGGGGTGTGGCGCATCTCGACGTCGGTCAGCGACAGGTCGTGGCGGTCGAGCAGTTCCGCGACCTTGGCGGCGGCCAGCAGGGCCTCGGCCTCGGTGCAGCCGTTGGCGGTGGTCTTGGCGCGCAGCCCCTGGATGCGCGCGCTCAGCCGGTCGAGGGCGTCGGGGGCGGCGGCGGGGGTGGCGTTCCGGGTCACGGCGCGATCCGATCCCGGCGCTAGCCGGCGAGACGCTGGCGCGCCACCGACAGCCGGATCACCAGGCCCTCCGGCCGCCAGTTGCGCGAGATCTCGCCGTCGAGCTGGCCGCGGACCGTCGCCCGCGCCAGCAGGCTGCCGAAGCCATCTCCCGAGGCGTCGCCGTCGCGCCGCACCGCCGGGCCGCCGCGCTCGGTCCAGACCAGGACGAAGCTGGCGCCCTCGTCGAAGCAGGCGATGTCGACCACGCCCGCGGGCGTCGACAGCGCCCCGTACTTGGCGGCGTTGGTGGCGAACTCGTGGACCAGCAGGGCCAGGCTGGTCAGCGGCCCGCCGGCGGCTACCGGCACGTCCGGACCGGTGACAACCACCCGGCCCTCGCCGTCGCCGGACCGGACGTCGAACGGCGACACGATGGTGGCGATCAGCGCGTGCAGCGAGGTCGACGACTCGGTCGCGGTCAACAGCCCCGGCGCCTTCGGCAGCGTCAGGTCCTGGGCCCGCGCCAGCGCCCCGAGCCGGTCGCGCACGTCGCTCGCCAACTCCTGGACGGTGGTGGCAGAGCGGGCGCTGAGCGCCACCACCCCGCCGGCCAGCACCAGCAGGTTCTTGACCCGGTGGTTCATCTCGTTGAGCAGCAGGCGCTGGCGCTGCTCGGCCAGGCGCCGGGCGGTGATGTCGCGGGCGACCTGCGAGGCGCCGGCAAGCGAGCCGTCCTCGGCGACGATCGGCGAGACGGAGAGCGAGATGTCAACCAGCCGACCGTCCTTGTGCCGCCGGGCCGTCTCGAAGGGCTCGACCCGCTCGCCGAGGCGCAGCCGGTTGAGGATGATGGTCTCCTCGTCGTGCCGGTCGTCGGGGACCAGCATTGTCACCGACCGGCCCACCGCCTCGGCGGGGCTGTAGCCGAACAGCCGCTCGGCGCCGCGGTTCCAGCTGGTGATGGTGCCGCGGAGGTCCTTGGAGAGGATCGCGTCGTTG
>CAYNFA010000456.1:0-4110 GCA_964396345.1 uncultured Thalassobaculum sp. | reverse complement strand
CCTGTCGTCATCCCGGGCGGCGCGCAGCGGCGACCCGGGACCCACCCGCCGCTCAGTCGGCGCCCAAGCTGACGAAACACGGAAGGCCTCGGACGACGCCCGAGCCTATCGCACCTGGACGTCGACCGTCATTCCCGCATCGGCCGGTCGCGGTTCGCCAGCGGCGGCACGGGCAGCCGGCGCACCACCTCCAGCAGGCCGTCGCTGTAACCACGGCGCAGCTCCATCCAGAACGGATCGTTGGCGGCGAACTTCGACAGGTTGGTGAAGCTGAAGCTGTCCGGCTCGTAGCACACCATGTCGATCGGCGGCCCCACCGACAAATTGCTTCGGATGGTGGCGTCGAAGGACAGCAGCGCCAACTTGGCGGCTTCGCCGAGGCTGGTGTCGTCGAGCAGCGCGCGGTCCAGGATCGGCTTGCCGTACTTGGTCTCGCCGATCTGCAGGAAGCAGTTGCGCGGCGTCGCCTCGACGAAGTTGCCGGCGGTGTAGATCTGGAAGAGCCGCGGCGGCTCGCCCACAACCTGGCCGGCCACCAGGAAGCTGGCGCCGGGGTCGCCGAACGGGCGCACGAAATCGCCATCCCGCGCCAGCACCTCGCGCAACACAGTGCCGACGAGCTGCGCCACCTCGAACATCGAGCCGAGCGCGAACAGAT
Source organism: uncultured Thalassobaculum sp. (assembly GCA_964396345.1). Classification (GTDB taxonomy): domain Bacteria; phylum Pseudomonadota; class Alphaproteobacteria; order Thalassobaculales; family Thalassobaculaceae; genus Thalassobaculum_A. The sequence goes on along the minus strand of CAYNFA010000456.1, from coordinate 3,452 downwards.
CCCGCACCGGGTCGGCGGTCTCCAGGTTCTGGCGGATGATGGTCCCGACCGCCTGCGTGGTCGCCAGGTTCCCGGCCCCCAGCAGGGCGATGACCGACTTGCCGGTGTTTTCGAAGAGCGACAGTTTGCGCACCGTCGCGATCTGGTCGACACCGGCGTTGGTGCGGGAATCCGACGCCAGCACCAGCCCGGCCGGCAAGGCGATCCCTAGGCAATAGGTCATGCAACCCTCCCGAGGTCCGGTTCGGTCGACGTTCGCACCGTGGCCACGGACCGCACGCCTACGATCCCGCAGCCGCGACCGGCTGCCAACCACCAACAACCCGGCTTGAACCGGAAGGCTCCCGCCGATAGCGTTGAAATTAGAGATCGCCCGAGCCGGCGGCGCCGCATCGGCCAAGGCCGCCGGATGTCGAGCCGGGTCCGATCCGAGAGAGGTCGCCATGCCCGCCCTCGCGTCCACGCCGGCAACCGTGCCAACCGGCTCCACCCCAGACGATCCGCGCCCGCTTGACCTCGACGCCGAGAGGGTTCGCGCCGGCGCGCTGCGGCAGGCGATCGCCGTCGGCGACCGCGACGCGCTCGCCCGCCTGCGGGTCCACCACCCCGCAGCCGCCGGCGTGCCGGTTGGCGTCCTGATCGCCGAGCGCGCCCACCTCGACGACGCCCAACTGGTGATCGCCCGGGAGCATGGCCTGCCGAGCTGGCCAGCGCTGGTGGCCCACGCCGGGCGGCTGGCGGAAGCCCGCCGCGCCCTCGCCGGTTCCGCCCCGGCAGCGGACGGCGACCGGCCGACCCTGCACGTCCGCTGCGGCTCCGACATCCGCGAACGGTTGGCACAGGCCGGCTTCACCGGCGATTTTCTCGAGGTATCCGACCCGGTTTGCCAGGGCCCGGTACCGAGGAACGGCGATCTGCGGGCCGCCCGTGCGGCGTTTCTCGCCAATGCCTGCGGACTGGCGGAGGCCGACGCCCTCGCCCGCCTCGACGCCGAGGCCGACGGTCTGGCGGGCGCCGGCCGCTACGGACGGGTGGTGCTCTGGTTCGAGCACGACCCCTACGACCAGCTCATCCTCGCGCGGATCCTGGCGCGTTTCGCCGAACCGCCGCGCCCGGCGATGCTGGAGATGATCTGCGTCGACCGGTTCCCGCTTTTCGATCGCTTCACCGGCCTCGGCGAGTTGAGCGTCGTCGAGCTCCGCAGCCTGTGGCCGACCCGCAAAGCGGTGGTCGACACCCAGTTCGCCCTGGGGACCGAGGTCTGGACGGCGTTGCGCGAGCCGGACCCGAACGGCCTGCACAAGATCGCCGCCGCCGGCACACCCGAGCTGCCGACCATGGCCCCGGCGGTGCGCCGCTACCTCCAGGAACTGCCCTGGACCACCGACGGCCTCGGCTTCACCGAACGGCAGGCGCTGGCGACGCTCCGCCGGGGGCCGGCGACCGCCGGCGCGCTGTTCCAGACCCTGCACCGCGAGACCGAGCCGCTGCCCTTCCTTGGCGACACCCTGTTCTGGTCGATCCTGACGGCGATGGCCGCGGCCGCGCGGCCGCCGTTCACCATCGATCCGGCGAGCGCGGACGAGCCCTGGCCGCGGCGTCGGCTGGTCCTCACCTACGACGGCGAGGACGTGCTCGACCGCCGTGTCGACTGGCTCGACTGCCGGCCGCCCATACGGTGGGTCGGCGGTGTCGCGATCGACCCGTCGGCCGCGTGCTGGCGCTGGTCGCCGGAGATCGAGGCGCCGGTGCCGGCGGCCGGGTCTTGACCGCCCCCGCACCGGACGGCGATCTGACGCCGATCCTGGAGCGCGTTGCCGCGACCGTGCGCCCGCATCTTGCCGAGGGCCGGGTCGCCGGCTACATCCCGGCGCTGGCGCGCGTCGACCCGTCGCGGTTCGGCATCGCCGTGGTCACGGTCGACGGCCGGGTGGCGACCGCCGGTGACGCCCTGGTGCCGTTCTCGATCCAGAGCGTCTCCAAGGTCTTCACCCTCACCCTGGCGCTCGTCAAGGTCGGCAACGATCTCTGGAAGCGGATCGGCCGGGAGCCGTCGGGCTCGCCGTTCAACTCGATCGTGCAGCTCGAGCGCGAGCGTGGCATCCCGCGCAACCCGTTCATCAACGCCGGCGCCATCGTGGTCACCGACGTCCTGCTCGAGGGCCGAACTCCGGGCGCGGTGATCGACGAGGTGCTGGAATTCGTCCGATACCTCGCCGACGACCCGGCCGTCGCCATCGACGAGGAAGTGGCGCGATCCGAGGCCGAGACCGGCCACCGCAACTACAGCCTCGCCCATTTCCTCGCCGGCTTCGGCCAGTTGAAGAACCCGGTCGAGTCCGCCCTGTCCGTCTACTTCCACCAGTGCGCGCTCAGCATGACCTGCGTGCAACTCGCGCGCGCCGGCCTGTTCCTGGCGTCGGCCGGCCGCGACCCGCTGCGCGACCGCAAGGTGGTGCGGCCGGAGCGGGCGCGGCGCATCAACGCGCTGATGCTCACCTGCGGGCACTACGACGCCTCCGGCGACGTCGCCTTCCGGATCGGCCTGCCCGGCAAGAGCGGCGTCGGCGGCGGGATCCTCGCGGTCGTGCCGCGCCAGGGGGCGATCGCCGTCTGGTCGCCGGGCCTGAACGCCAACGGCAACTCGCACGCCGGCACCATCGCGTTGGAACGTCTCGCCGCCGAGATGGGGTGGAGCGTGTTCTGACCGACTCCGGTCACCGCAGCGACGAGCGGCGGGTCGGCCGTGGCTTCGAACCGCTCGACGAAGCCTTCCTCGGCCGGCGGATCGGGTGATGCAGCGTGGCGACGACAGGTCCGGACCCGATGAGGCCGGCGCCGGCATCTGGCCGCGCCGGAAGCTCCCGGAAGCCCGATCCAGGCTGTCTCAAACGCAGCAGCAAGACGTCGTCGGTGCCGATCCTTGTGGCGCGCCCGGCGTCGAGGTGGGCCGCCCACACCGGCCCGCGGCAGGACCGGCCAAGGCAGCCCGTCAGACCGCCGCCGCGGCCCCCCCGCCCCCGGACAAAGCTGCCCGGGGGCGGGGGCGGGTCCCGCGCCAGCCCTTACCGGCGGTCAGCTGACCTTGAACAGCTTGTGCTGTCGGTTGCGGGTGTAGGGTCGGACCTCGGCCGGCCAGCGGCCGCGCTCGACCGCCGCCGCCCATTCCGGGCTGAGCACCACATCCGGGCTGTCGACTTCGTAGATCGCGGTGTAGCGGGGACCGTCGAACGGCATGTCGCGCCGCTCTCCGCCCAGCATCATCGCCAGCGGCTCGGCGGTCGCACGGGTCACCGACAGGACCCCCGGCACCTCCAGCAGATAGGGCACGTGCTCCTGGTCGTAGACCTCGTTGAAGATGGCATCCTTGTCCGGATCGACATCCATGCTGGCCATCAGCACGTAACGGGCTTTGATCGGCATTCGGCTTCCTCCCTTCGTTGCTGGTCGGC
>CAYNFA010000455.1:0-4114 GCA_964396345.1 uncultured Thalassobaculum sp. | reverse complement strand
CGTCGGTGCCGAGCAGGCAGGCCTCCTCCTCGGCCCGGAAGATGTCGACCAGGGTGGTGAGGTTCATGCCGTCGACGTGCTGGGCGTAGAGCGGCAGCCCGGCCAGGTCGAGGGCGCCGGCGATGCGCTGGTGGACGGCGCGCAGCCGGGTGATGGCGGTGAACAGGCCGAGCGCGCCGCCGCCGGACGCCAGGAACAGCGCCCGGTAGGCGGCCGCCACCTGGTCGAGGTCGTCCTTGCGGACGTCGCTGACGATGAACACCCGGGTGTTGGCCGGGTAGTCGAACGGCGAGGCGACGGCGGCGCGCACCGGGGGCAGCGGCAGGTGCCAGGCGCCGGTGCGGGTCTCGGCCGCCGCCCAGTCCGCGACCTCGTCGCCGGAGCCGTCGCGCAGCGTCGCCGAGGTGACCACCAGGCCGTGCGCGGCCTTGCCGATGGTGGCGGCGAACGGCACCGTCGGGTCGATCCAGTGGCGGTGCAGGCCGACGTCCAGGTCGCGGCCCTCGACCCGCTCGATCGCCAGCCAGTCGACGTACTCCTCGGGCGTGGCGGCGCCGAGGCTGCGCAGCATCGAGCGCCAGCCCTCGACGGTCGCCTCGCCACGCCGGGTCAGCGCCCGCGCCGCCGCCTCGATGCGCAGCCGGGTCGCGCTGTCGAGCTCGTCGGCCTCGGCGTCGAGCCGGGCGAGCAGGATCCCGCGCAGCGCCAGCATAGGCTCGACCAGCCGCCGCAGCACCCGGTCGAGGTCCTCGGCGGCCTCGATCAGCCCCTCGACCGGCGGCTTGGCCTCGCACTCCAGGCCGTAGGGGCTGCGCGGGTCGGTCACCCGGGCGTAGATCTGGCGGCGGACCAGCACCAGGAACGCCTCGGCGGCGCCCTTCGGCGCCTCGTCGGCGATCCGGTTGGTCCAGCCGTCGCCGGGCAGGGCGCGCGCCGCCTCCTCGATCGCGTCGAGCATCTCCAGCGCGTCCGGCCGGTCGCCGACCAGCTCCTCGACCCGCCGGCGCAGGCCGCGCGCCCGGCCGCTGCGCCGGCCCTCGCCGCCGAGCAGCCAGCGCCGCAGCTCGACCGTCTCCTGCGCCGACAGATGCGCCGAGAAGGCGCCGTCGGCGGCGTCGAAGACATGGTGGCCCTCGTCGAACACGTAGCGGGTCGGCACGTTGCCGTCGTCGACCCCGCCGAGCGCCGCCTGGATCATCACCAGCGCGTGGTTGGCCACCACCACCCGGGCGCGCCGGGCGCGGCGCACCGAGCGCTCGATGAAGCACTTGTGGTAGTGCGGGCAGGCGGAATAGACGCACTCGCCGCGCCGGTCGGCGAGGCCCAGGGTGCGGCCGCGGCCCAGCAGGTCGCTGAGCCAGGCCGGGAAGTCGCCGCCCTGCAAATCGCCGTCGTTGGTGGCCCGGGCCCAGCGCGCCATCAGCCCGAGGGCGGTGGCGTGCTGCGGCTGCATCGGCAGGGTGCGGCTGGCTTCCTCCAGGTTCAGCAGGCAGAGGTAGTTCTCGCGGCCCTTGCGGACCACCACCTTCAGCGCCTTGGCAACCGGGTCCGGGTACAGCCGGTCGAGCTCGCCGTCGATCTGGTGCTGCAGGTTGCGGGTGTAGGTCGAGATCCACACCGCGCCCTCGTTCTTCTCGGCCCACACCGACGCCGGCGCCAGGTAGCCGAGGGTCTTGCCGACGCCGGTGCCGGCCTCGGCCAGCACCACCGCCGGCTCGCCCTCGCGCTCGCGTGGCCGGAAGGCGCCGGCCACGGCGGCGGCGTAGTCGGCCTGCGAGGGCCGCGCCTCGGCGGTGCCGCCCAGCATCTCGGCCAGCCGGCGGCGCGCCTCGTCCTCGGCGACCGGCTGGTGGCCGGCGGGCGGCGGCGGGGCGTGCTCCGACCACTCCGCGAGATCGCGCCAGATCTCCAGTCCGGCCGGGCGGATCGGTCCCGGCGGCCCCGGGTCGGCCTCGCCGAGCGCCGTCAGCACCAGCCGGCCCCAACGCCAGCCGCCGTCGTGCATGATCCGCGCGATCGGGCGGGCCCAGCGGTCGCGCTGGCCGAGGGCCTCGCGCTCCGGCAACTCGGCGAGCAGGGCGTCGGCGACCCGCAGCAGCGCGTCGGGAGCGCCGTCCAGGTCGGGCGGCGGCGGCACCCCGACGGCGGCGGCCAGTCCGCGCGGCGTCGGCAGGCAGAAGGTCGCCGGCCGCACGAAGGCGAAGAGTTCCAGCACGTCGTAGGCGTCGATCGCGTCGACGCCGAGCCGGCGGGCGATCGAGCGGGCGTGGCACACCACCGGTGCGGTCTCCAGCGCCGAGATCGCGGCCCGGCTCGGCGTCGTGCGCTCGACCCGGCCGTCGCCGTGGCGCCAGGCGGCGCCGACCGGCGTGGCGTGCAGGGCGGGCAGGGCGGCGATTGCGGCGGCGACGGGCGAGCGCATGGTTTTGGTGTAGCAGCGGGATACGGGCTTTGAAAGCCGGCGCGCCGCCCCCAGATTGGATCGATCCGCCGTCGGAGCGCCCGCCCCATGTCTGAGCTCGATCCCGCCGCCACGACGCTTCGCGCGCTCGAGGATGATCTGGTGGAACTGGCGCTGCGGCGCGCCCCGGCGGACGCGGTGGTGACGCGGACCGCCGCCGGCCTGCGCGACGCCGGCGTGCGGTTCGACGAGATCCGCGTCGCCGCCCGCACCCTGCACCCGGCGATCGACGCCATCGGCATCACCTGGACGGCGGACGCCGGGATCGCCACCGGGGTGTTCAAGCACAGCGAGAGCGCCAGCGCCGCCTGGCTGCGCAGCCCGCTGTTCCACATGATCGAGACCGGAACGCCGCGCATGCGCCGGCGGATCGCCGACCCGGCAGAACGGGTCGACTACCCGGTGTTCTACGACCTCGCCGCCAGCGGCTACACCGACTACCTGTCCCAACTCGTCGCCTACGGCAACCCCGGGGCGGCCCGCCGCGAGGGCCTGATCGCGCGCTGGCTGACCCGGCATCCCGACGGCTTCCGCGACAGCGACCTGGCCGTTCTCGACCGCATCGCGGCGCGCGCCGGCGCGGCGATCCTGCCGGGGCTGGAGCGCTCGATCGCCCGCAACCTGATGGACGCCTATGTCGGCGCGCGCTCCGGCGCGCAGGTGCTGGAGGGCTCGATCCAGCCAGGCGAGGCAAAGGCGATGGACGCGGTCATCCTGGTCGTCGACCTGGCCGGATTCACCGCCGCCAGCGACGCGGTGTCGGGTGACCGGCTGGTCGACCTGCTGGACCGCCACTACGAGGTCATGGTGCCGCCGATCACCGCCAAGGGCGGCGAGATCCTGGCGTTTCTCGGCGACGGGTTCCTGGCCGCGTTCGAGCTCGATTCCGACCCGTCGCGGGCCTGCGCCGCCGCCCTCGACGCGGCGATCGAGGCGATCGCCGGGGTGGCCGGGCTCGGACCGTCGCTCGACGCCGAGGGCTTGCCGGTGCTGCCGCTGGAGGCGGCGCTGCACGTCGGCACGGTGCGCTACGGCAACGTCGGCGCCGGTGGCCGGCAGGCCTTCACGGTGATCGGCCCGGCGGTCAACGCCGCCACCCGGATCGAGGCGCTGTGCCGGCCGCTCGGCCACTCGCTGCTGGCGTCGCGGGCGTTCGCCGACGTCTGCGGCGACCCGCGCCTGGTGCCGGTCGGCGCCCACCCGGTCCGCGGCATCCCCGAGCCGATGACGCTTTACGGCCTGCGCTAGGGCGTCACCAGGTCGGCGAACTCGGCCAGCGAGCGGCGCCGGCGACCCTTGCGCCCGGCCGTCGGGCGGGCCGCCAACAGGGCGTTCAGGATCGCCTCCTCGGTCGCCTCGATCGCGGCGCGGAACAGCGGGTCGAGGGCGTCCTCGTGCAGCGCCCGCCGGATCGTCTCCGGGTCGTCAGGCATGGTGTGGGGCAGGGTCTCGGCGGTGGCGAACGCCAGCACCAAATCGCCGCTGCCGGAGCCGAAATGGGTGCCGGTGCGCGCCAAGCCGGCGCCGGCCCGCACCGCCAGCCGGCGGAGCTGGCGGGCGTCGAGCGGCGCGTCGGTGGCCAGCACGACGATGATCGAGCCGTGCTCGCGCCCGTCGCGGCCCGCCTTTTCGGGGGCAGCCTTCTCCGCCGCC
>CAYNFA010000454.1:0-4114 GCA_964396345.1 uncultured Thalassobaculum sp. | reverse complement strand
GAGGTCGCGGGTCGGGCCTGTGGCCTGGCCGAGCCAGGAGAAGGTGGCGCGCGCCCGTTCCAGCGTGCGGTCGGCCTGCTTGCTGTCGGTCGCCCGCGACCGCAGCAGCGCCAGGATCGAGCGGGTCCGGCGGATCGCCACCCGGAGATCGTGCAGTTCCTCGTCGTCGATGTCGGCGATCACGCCGCGGCTGCGCGCCTCGATGGCGTCCAGCAGGGCCCGCAGCACCAGGCGCAGGCCCGGCCCCGCCGGCTGGGCGATGTCCGACACCGCCGGGTCGGCGGTGCCGCCGGGCTCCGGCCAGAGGATGGGGGCGAGTGCGGTCAGCGGGTCGGGGGCCGCCGGCGTCCAGCCGAACCGCCGGGTCACCCGCTCGGCGACGCTGCGGGCCTCGCGGCGGTAGCCTTTCAGCGCCTCGACGCGGACGGCGCTGCGCTGCTCGCCGGTGGTCTCGACCTGGGCGGTGCGCGCCACCAGCCGGCAGCGGGTCTTGCCGGCGGCGTCGCGCAGCGCCGTCGAATGCTCGGTCAGCGCGATCCAAGGGCTGGCGACCAGGCCGCGGATCGAGATCGCCTTCTCCAGCGCCTGGCGCAGCGGGCCGTCCGGCAGGTCGTCGGCCAGCGTCGGCGCCCGGCCGCGGATCGTCGCCTCGGCGCGCACCCGTCCGTCGGCGTCGACCAGCCGCCAGCGTTCGCCCGCCTCCTTGCCGTCAACCTCCTTGCCGCCACCCTCGGCTGCTTCGGTCTCCAGCCGGCTGCCGGACGCCGTGAGGCGGCGGTCGACGGTGTCGAGCAGCCGCAGACGGCGGCCGGTCATCTCGATCCGGTCGGCGGCGAAACTGCCGCGCACTGCGTCGGCGATGGCGGCGAGCGGGGTGACGACGGTTGGTTCCAAGGGCGTTCGTGATCGTCCGTTGGCGGACGGCGAGCCGTCGCCGGACCGCCGATGGCCCAAGCTTAGATCAGGCACGGGCCATCGGCTCGGGGAGAATCGCCATCAGCACCCGGCGGGCGCGCGCCAGCAGGCCGCCCGGCGCCGCCGCCACGGTCGCCACCGCCGGCACCTGGCGCTCGATCCAGCGCAGCCGCTGCTCGCAGCGCCGTGCCAGCCGGGGGTTGAAGGGCCGGGCGTCCAGCTCGCAGCGCAGCAGCGTGCGCACCTCCAGCAGCGTGGCGCGGCCGGCGGCGTCGCGGCCGGCGGTATCCGGGCCGTCGGTTCCGGCCTCGGCCAGAAGCCGCTCGACCTCGGCGAGCCGGCGCTCCAGCTCCAGGATCGGCGTCAGCACCGCCCTGGCCGCGCTGTTGTCGACCACCAGGCGAAGACGAGTCGCGGCGCGGTCGTTGGCGGCGGTGATGGCCATTTTCTGTGTCCTCCCGGTCATGGATGGAACATAGGCGCACCGCGTGCGCTTCTCAAGGGGAATAGACGCACTCCGTGCGCCTTTTCTCGATCCGGCTCACCGTTCCGCACCCCGTTAGACCGCAAGCCCGGCATTCCCTTCCCGGGCGCGGGGTGCTGATATGTCGGCCGCGCGCGGATCGGCGAGGGGGAGGGCAGGCCATGGCGGACTACAAGGCCTTTGACGCGGTGCGCCGCGTCGCGGTGCTGGGGTGCGGCACCATCGGGGCGAGCTGGGCGGCGTATTTCCTGGCGCGCGGCTACGACGTCGCCGCCTGGGACCCGGCCGAGGGCTGGCGCGAGCGGCTGGCAGGCTTCGTCGCCAACGCGATGCCGCAGCTGCGCGCCGTAGGCACCTCGGTGAGCAATTTGGGGGGCCGCGAGGGCACGCTGCACACCCTCGACACCCCCGAGGCGGCGGTTGCCGGCGCCGATTTCGTGCAGGAGAACGCCACCGAGCGCGCCCCGGTGAAGATCGAGCTGTACCGCCGCATCGACGCCTCGCTCGCCGCCGACGCCGTGCTGGCGACCTCGACCTCCGGCCTGATCCTGTCGGATCTGGTGGCGGGGCTCGCGTCGGCGCCGCGCTTCGTGGTCGGCCACCCGTTCAACCCGCCGCATCTGATCCCGCTGGTCGAGGTGGTGTCGAGCCGGTTCACCGACCCGGCGGCGGCCGACTGGGCGCACGGCTTTTACGCCCACATCGGCAAGCACCCGATCGTCGTGAACAAGGAGGTGCCCGGGCACCTCGCCAACCGCCTGCAGGCCGCCCTGTGGCGCGAGGCGTTCGCGGCACTCGACGCCGGCTTGGCCAGCGTCGAGGACATCAACGCCGCCATCGCCCAGGGGCCGGGGCTGCGCTACGCCCTGCTGGGGCCGCTGATGATCTTCAACCTGACCGGCGGCAAGGGCGGCATCCGCGCCGCCATCGAGCAGTTCGGGCCGCCGATGGAATCCTGGTGGGCCGACATGCAGGCGACGCCGAGCCTGACCGGCGACGGCGACCTCAAGGACCGGCTGATCACCGGGGTCGAGGCCGAGATGGCCGGCCGCAGCCTCGCCGACCTGGAGCGCGAGCGCGACCAGCGCCTGGTCCTCCTCCTGAAGATGCTGCGCGACACGGAAGGCGCCTGATGAACACAAGAGCAACCGGTCCGAAACCCCAGCCGAAGCGCATCGTCGTGGTCGGCGCCGGCATCGTCGGCGTGGCGACCGGTCTGCTCCTGCAGCGCGAGGGCCACACGGTCACCCTGCTGGATCCGACGCCGCCTGGCCGCGGCACCTCGTTCGGCAACGCCGGCTCGATCGCCATCGGCGCGGTCTACCCGACCGGCTCGCCCGGGAACTGGAAACAGGTCCTGACCATGCTGACCGACCCGATGTCGCCGCTCAGCATCAAGTGGTCGCACGTGCTGCGCGCGGCACCCTGGTTCTGGCATTTCCTGGAGGCCAGCCGCGCCAGCCGGGTCGAGGAGATCTCGAAGCATCTGTGGTCGCTGTGCAAGGACGGCATGGTCTCGCACCGCCGGCTGATCGAGCTGTCGCGCGCCCACGACATCGTGCGGCCGGTCGGCTGGCTGAAGGTGTATTCCAGCCAGGAGAGCCTGGACCGCACCCGCGCCGAGCGCGAGGTGATGGCGCGCCGCGGCGTGAGCTTCGAGGTGCTGAACGCCGACGAACTGCGCCAGCTCGAGCCCGGCCTGTCGCCGAAATTCACCCACGGCTACCACCAGCCCGAGAACGGCTTCGTGAGCCAGCCGATCAAGCTGACCGAGGCGTATTTCACCAAGTTCCGCGAGCTCGGCGGCAGCTGGGCGGCCGAGCGCGTGCGGCGCTTCGTGACCGGGCCGGGCGGGGTCGAGCGGGTGGTCACCGACCTCGCCATGCACGACTGCGACGCCGTGGTGATCGCCGCCGGTGCCCGCAGCCACGAGATCGTCGCCATGCTGGGGCGCCGCTTCCCGCTCGACACCGAGCGCGGCTACCACCTGAACCTGGAGGTGAGCGAGGGGCCGGAGCTGCGCCGCCCGGTGGTGATCGGCGACCACGGCTTCGTGCTGGCGCCGATGCAGGACGGCCTGCGCCTGACCACCGGTGCCGAGTTCGCCGGCGTCGACGCGCCGCCGGATTTCCGCCGCGTCTACCGCATGCTGGAGCTGGCGCGCGAGGCGCTGCCCGGGCTGAAAGCCGAGGTGAACCGTGAATGGCTCGGCTTCCGGCCGTCGACGCCCGACAGCGTGCCGGTGATCGGCCGCTCGCCGGACCACCCGAACGTCTATTTCGGCTTCGGGCACGGCCACATCGGCCTGACCCTGTCGGCCCGCACCGGGGAGTTGATCGCGGATCTGGTGGCGGGAAGGGATCCGGGGATCGATATGACGCCGTATCGGATCGAGCGGTATTGAGGGGGTGGGCTGTGAAGATCACATGGAGGGCGACAGCTTGGGCCGGTCGCCGTCCCAGTGTTATTCCAGCACGGGACTGTCAGCACTGGCGATAAACACTTGGCCCCCGGCGCCTGCGCGGGCTGGTAGGAGACGACACGAAGAAGTTGATCGATTCCAAAATCCAATGTGTCGGATCACAACCCTCGTTTAGGTTCTCTGCTGGGTGAAGGGGCCGGATCGTGTCCCGGGTAAACGTCGATCACCTGGCCGCCGAGGGACTGTCAGGAATTTCGTGTGTGGCCGGGCATAATGGGAAAGAAGGAGACATC
>CAYNFA010000453.1:0-4116 GCA_964396345.1 uncultured Thalassobaculum sp. | reverse complement strand
CCCGCCCCGTGATCGGTTCGGGGAGCCGGGAATCCGCCAGCCGAACGGTGATCCCGCCGGAGGCGACAGTCCCGGCCCAGATCGCGGCCGGCTCGGCTTCGCCTATCGGCGCTCGGCCGGCAAGCTCCGCGGTCGCCTCGCCCTGCAGGTCGACCGGCGAGCGGCCGGTCCACGCGGCCAGCAGCGTGTCGAGACGCTGAAGGTCGGCGCGAGCGTTGATCCGGAAGCCGCGCCTGCCGTCGCCGTCGACCGCGTCGGCCACGGCGGCGATCTCGATCTCTGGTGCCGCCTCGGGTCCAAGGCGGGCGGTCCCGGAGACCCCGGCCGGATCGTAGCGCACGTGCAGGAACGGCGCCTCCAGCGACGCCGTGCCGGCCTCGACGCGCTGTGCGGACATCTCGAAGCCGCCTTCCGGAGCGCCGACGGCGGGCAGCGTGAAGTCGGCGTGACCGGCCAGCCCCGAGACGACCAGTCCGGCCCTCGCCACCCTGCCCTCGGCGACGGTGCCGGCAACCCGCCAGGCGCCGTCGGCCTGCTCGACGCTCGCGCTGCCCTCGGCGGCGAGGGCCAGGCCCGGCTCCAGCGGACCGGCAGATTCCTGCGTCTCGGCGTCGATCCGCCAGGTTCCGCTGCCGGAAAGACCGGCGGCGGAAGGCATGACCGCGCCATCCAGGCGGATCGCGCCGGTCACCGTTCCGACCAAACGCACTGTGGCGTCGTGAAACTCAAGGCGCCGTAGCGCCGGCTCGGCCGCCGCTTCCGGATCACCGGGGAATGCCGCGATCAGCGGACCGAGACCGTCGAGGTCGATGGCGCCACTGGGACCGACCGAGGCCCGCGCGACCGCAGCGGTCACCGTCACGGTCCGCAGCCTGCCCGCCACCAGGTCGGCCGGCTCAAACCCGATGCGCACACGCTCGGCGACCAGCCCGGCATCGCGGTTGACCCGCAGGTCGATCACCTCGACATGGCCGGACGACAGGCTGGCCACGCGGAACGCCAGGTCGTCGATGACCTCGGCACCGGCGGCGTGGTTGATCGCCCAGCGCACCATCCGGGGCGGCAGCACGTCGCGACCGATCCAGAGCGCCGGCACCACCAGCACCACGATCGCCGACAGCACCAGGATCGTGCGGCCGAACCAACCCACGATTCCGTGTCCTCCAACGCTGCCCAGCTTGGGCCTGGAGTATGACAAGCGCGTGAAGTTGCGTCCAACCGGCGGAATTCGGCGCCGCTACGACCTCAATGAGGGCATCGCCAACCCCGTCCCGACTACGCGACGGGGCATCGACCCGGTGACCTCCGGCCGACGGGCTAGGCAGCGATCCGGCGCTTGGCCTCGAGCATGGCCTCGCGTGCCCGCACCCGCTCCTCGAGCTTGCCGCGCTCGACCGGGTCGGTGGTGTCCTTGAGGACGTCGCGGTCGTCGGCAATCGCCTTTTCGGTGGCCGCCACGTCGACCTCGGACAGCCGGGTCGCCTCCTCGGCCAGCACCGTGCAGCGGGTCTCGGTGACCTCGGCGAAGCCGCCGGCAACGAAGATGCGATCGACCACCGCCCCACCCTCGTGGATGTCGATCACGCCGGCCGCCAGCGTCGAGATCATCGGCGCGTGCCGGGGCAGCACGCCGAAATATCCCTCGGTGCCGGGAACGACGACCATCTCGACGTCGCGGGAGAGCACCAGGCGCTCCGGCGACACGAGTTCGAACTTGGTGGTCTCCGCCATCGCTTCCTACCTCTGTATCGACCGCTGCGGCCGCCGCTCGGGCGCGATGCTCAGGCGGCCTCAGCCGCCATCTTGCGCGCCTTCTCGACCGCCTCGTCGATGCTGCCCACCATGTAGAACGCGGATTCCGGCAGGTCGTCGTACTCGCCGTTCACGATCGCCGTGAAGCCCTTGATGGTGTCCTCGAGAGCCACGAGCTTGCCCGGGCTGCCGGTGAACACCTCGGCGACGAAGAACGGCTGCGACAGGAAGCGCTGGATCTTGCGGGCGCGCGCGACCGTCAGGCGATCCTCTTCCGACAGCTCGTCCATGCCCAGGATCGCGATGATGTCCTGCAGCGAGCGGTACTGCTGCAGCACTTCCTGGACGCGACGGGCAACGTTGTAGTGCTCGTCGCCGATGATCCGCGGGTCGAGCATGCGCGACGTCGAGTCGAGCGGGTCGACCGCCGGGTAGATGCCGAGCTCGGCGATCTGGCGCGACAGCACCGTGGTGGCGTCGAGGTGGGCGAAGGAAGCGGCCGGCGCCGGGTCGGTCAGGTCGTCGGCCGGCACGTAGATCGCCTGCACCGAGGTGATCGAGCCCTTCTTGGTGGTGGTGATCCGCTCCTGCAGCGCGCCCATGTCGGTCGCGAGGGTCGGCTGGTAGCCCACCGCCGACGGGATGCGGCCGAGCAGCGCCGAAACCTCGGAGCCCGCCTGGGTGAAGCGGAAGATGTTGTCGACGAAGAACAGCACGTCCTGGCCTTCCTCGTCGCGGAAGTACTCGGCCAGCGTCAGACCGGTCAGGCCGACGCGGGCGCGCGCCCCCGGCGGCTCGTTCATCTGGCCGTAAACCAGCGCCGCCTTGGACCCCGGGCCGTCCGGCACGATGACGCCCGAATCCACCATCTCGTGGTAGAGGTCGTTGCCCTCGCGGGTGCGCTCGCCGACGCCGGCGAACACCGAGTAGCCGCCGTGCGCCTTCGCGACGTTGTTGATCAGTTCCATGATCAGCACGGTCTTGCCGACGCCGGCGCCGCCGAACAGGCCGATCTTTCCGCCCTTGGCGTACGGCGCCAGCAGGTCGATGACCTTAATGCCGGTGACGAGGATCTCCGCCTCGGTCGACTGGTCGATGTACTCCGGCGCCGCCCGGTGGATCGGGAAGTGCAGCTTGCTCTCAACCGGCGGGCGGTCGTCGACCGGCTGTCCGATCACGTTCAGGATGCGCCCAAGCGTCTCCGGTCCGACCGGCACGGTGATCGGAGCGCCGGTATCCTCGACCTTCTGGCCGCGCACCGCGCCTTCGGTGGCGTCCATGGCGATCGTGCGCACGGTGTTCTCGCCGAGATGCTGGGCAACCTCCAGGACCAGGAGATTGCCGCCGATCCTGGTGTGCAGCGCGTTCAGGATCGACGGCAGCTCGCCATCGAACTTCACGTCGACGACGGCGCCGATGACCTGGGTGATCTTGCCGGTAGCGTTGTTAGCCATACTCTAGGCTCCTCGTGTGGGCGTGGGAGGCGGAGGTGCGCTGCGCCTCAGAGCGCCTCGGCGCCCGAAATGATCTCGATAAGCTCCTTGGTGATGACCGCCTGACGAGTCCGGTTGTAGGTCATCGTCAGTCGGTCGATCATGTCGCCGGCGTTGCGGGTCGCGCTGTCCATGGCCGTCATCCGCGCGCCGTGCTCGCTGGCCGCGTTCTCCAGCAGGGCGGCGTAGATCTGGGTGGCGACGTTGCGCGGCAGCAGCGCGGCGAGGATACCCTCCTCGTCGGGCTCGTATTCGTACAGCGCCTTCAGCTCGCCGTCGGCCTCCTCGGCCGCCTCGGGCAGCTTGGCGGGGATCAACTGCTGGGCCGTCACAATCTGGCTCATCGCCGACTTGAAGCGGTTGTAGAAGATCGTGCAGACGTCGAACTCGTCGGCGTCGAAGCCGTGGATCAACTCGCGCGCGATGGCGTCGGCCTGGTCGAAGCCGACCACCGTGCGGGCGATGTTCTCCAGCGACTTCACGATCCGGGAGCTGTGGGTCCGGCGCAGCTGATCGCGAGCCTTGCGGCCAACCGTCATGATCTTGACGGTCTTGCCGGCGCTCTCCAGCTCGGTGATGCGACGGCGGGCGGCCCGGACGATCGAGGAGTTGAAGCCGCCGCACAACCCGCGGTCGGCGGTCGCCACGACGATCATGTGCACGTCTTCGCGGCCGGTACCGGCGATCAGCTTGGGGCCGCCGACGCCGGAGACCTTGGCCCCCAAGGACGCGATCATCCGGTCCATGCGTTGGGCGTAAGGACGCGCGGCCTCGGCCGCCTCCTGTGCCCGGCGCAACTTGGCGGCCGCGACCATCTTCATAGCCGAGGTGATCTTCTGCGTCGACTTGACGCTTTTGATCCTGATCTTCA
>CAYNFA010000452.1:0-4118 GCA_964396345.1 uncultured Thalassobaculum sp. | reverse complement strand
AAGTCCGCCCGATCGGCGGCCGGAGCGTCATCGACCTCGGCGAAGTTGCCAATGTAGTGCGCACGCGCTTCCGGCCAGCCCTGGGCGACCACGTGGCGGCGGATACCGTGGGTGATGCAGACCAGATGGTCGCAGCGCCGGTAATACTTGATGTCGTAGAAGCCGCCGAGGCGGGCCAGCTTGAGATGCCGCCCGTCCGGCATGCGATCCGCCGCCCGGTTCATGAACGCCAGGACGACGTCAGGATCAAAGGCCGACACCTCGCGGCGTAACGTGGCGTTGGTCCGCAGATCCAGCCATTTCGCGAACGCCGCCTCGCGCACCGGGACCCCCGCCGCGCGCAGCAGCGCCGCGCGCTCCGGGTGGCGGCGGATCACCGCGCGCTGCTCGACGCCGGCGGCGGCGAACGCCGTCACCAGGGTGACAAAGAAGGTCTCCGCGCCACCGGTCGGAGCGCCTGCCAGCATCGAAAGAACGCGCACTCTGGGTCCCCTGAAGATCGCGACGGCCGGCGATCGGACCGGCCGCAACCTGCCTTAAGGGCGAGGTGGTTTCAACCCGCGCCGACTCTCGCACCGTGCTGGTGGCATTCCGGTAGAGCCGCGCCCGTAGAAGGGTCACTTCATGGTCGCCAGGAAGGCGATGCCGACGGCCACCACGAGGGCCGCGCCGCAACGTTGTCGCCAATGGCTTTCGCCGAGCAGCAAGGTGCCGATCAGGGCGGCGATGATCACGCTCGATTCCCGGACCGCCGAGATCGCGGCCAGCGGCGCCAGGGTGGCGGCGTAGATCACCAGCGAATAGGCAGCCACCGACAGAAGCCCACCAGCCAGGCCCTTGACCACGCTGGACATCGGTACCGTCCGCAACGATCGGCCGCGGCGCAACATGACGAACACAGTGACCGGAAATTCCCACACGAACAGCCAGCCCATGTAGGCGAATGGCGATCCGGAGGCGCGCACCCCAATGCCGTCAACGACGCTGTAGGCGGCGATGATCACCCCGGTGGCGAGCGTGAAGAACAGGGTTGGCGGGTGGTCCCACATTCCGCCTCGCCGCGACAACGCGATCGCGGATATGCCGACCGACGCGAGCCCGATCGCGGCCCAACCGGCGGCCGGCAGCGCCTCGCCGGCGAACGCCCAGGCACCCAGGGCCACCAGCAATGGCGCGACGCCGCGGGCCAGCGGGTAGACCTGACTGAGGTCCCCAAGCCTGTAGGCGTGGTGCAGGCAGACGTAGTAGCCGTAGTGCAGCAGCGTCGAGGCCAGGATGAACGCCCAGCTTGCCGGGTCCGGGATGCCGGCGACGGCGATCATGACGGCGCCGACAATGGTGTGAGCCAGAGCGATAAGGGCCAGCACCATGGCCCGGTCCATGCCCACCTTCACGATGGCGTTCCAGCTCGCGTGCATGACCGCCGCGCTCAGCGTCAGTACCAGGGCATCGGTCGGCATTGGCATACCAGGAAGGATTGGCGCCCGTGCGGGCGTCCCTTCCATACATCGAAAACTGTCGAAACGAGAAAGGGGTTCACGGCGACCTTTGAGGTCCTCCTCCGCCGCGGCGGCGCCTGGGCCGTCAAGCGCGTTGGCCTGGAGGCCTCCGAGGCGCGCGAACTCGGGGAGTCGGAGTTCCGCAGACCGGTGTCGACGTTCTGCGGATCGTCCGCAGCCGGTCATCGAAGGTGACCGCCACCGGCGTGGACCCGGCAGCGCCCACAAGGGCGGACCGCGGCGGCACGCCCTTGCCATTCCGTTGCCCCGGCTGGTGGCCGAAGGCCGCCTGCCCCGAGCCAGCTCTGCGCTGCTGCAGGCGCTGGACACCGCGCTCCGCCACGATGGACCCTTGAACGACGGCACGACCGGGCGCGAGCAGGGAACGGCGGTCGCTTCCCGGCTTCCCGGCTTCCCGTCAGAAAGCCGGATCACCGAACGCCGGACACAAGGCGTCCCCGGGGGTGAGTGCGGTCGCGTTGCCAAATCCAGGTTCCGCAGGGGCAGCACATCCCGCGTCTGGCCGCGCGCCGGCAATTCTCCCATCCACGGCGTCTCGGGCCGCTGTCCGCGCTGTGCCGTTACGCGGGCCGTAAAGCGAGACCACGCCCGCGATATCGCCGGCCTGGAGATCGCGAACCCTCTCGTCGTAGCGGAACGACATGAGCTGGCCCGACGGGCTGGGGTGGTCGAGGCCAATGGCATGACCGATCTCGTGGGCAATGCCATAACGCAGATCGTAGGTCGTAGTGCCACCTCCGAAACCGATCTTCCACGACTGCTCGGGATTCAGGCATATCAGGGATCGCCGCAGGCTTCGTACCTCACCGCCAGCGGTCCGGTCGTACGCAACGTCCGCGAACGCCACGCCGCGCGGCTCCGCCTGGGCTCCGATCACGATCTGGGCGATGGCAGGGTCGTCGACGCGCCGAAAGCCGATGTCGGCAACCGCTTCCCACATCGCGAAGGCCGCCGCGGCCTCGCGCTCGAGCGCCGCAGAGTCGATCGAGGAGCGTTCGATAAGATCATCCATCGGCACCAGGTCCCGGCAGTTACGGGACAGCGGGCTGTGCATCGTCCGGTCAGCGAACGCAAATGTTACAGTGGTGCCGGTGCCGGGGACCGGGCTTCCCCATTTCAGATGGCTGCGATCAAGCCGGAGCCACTGGTACTGGTCCCCGGCAACGGCGGCGCCAATGCCGAGCATGACCGTTGCCACGATCGTCCACGCCACCAAGCGACCGGCCACCCGCCATCCCTCCGCGCCTTTAGGCGGCCGGCGCGCGGGCAACATCTCCCGGCTCCGCAACGCCTTGGTTAAGCCGCAACCTTAGCGAGGAGAGTGTGAACGGAGAGTAAACAAGCCTCGACCGTCTGGTATTCCGATCAGGACGGATCGAGGCGCGCCACCAGGCAGGTCATGTCGTCCGATTGCGCGGCTCCGGTGGCGAAAGTCTCGACCACGGTCAGGCAGTGATCGGCGATCTCGGCCTCGCTCCGCCCCTTGGCCAAAGCCAGGGCGGCGGTCAGCCGCGCGTCGCCGAATTCCTCCCCGGCGGCGCTGAACGCCTCGGTCAGCCCGTCAGTGTACAGCAACAGGGCATCGCCAGGATTGAGGGTCAGGCGGTCCTCGCGAAAGGTCGCGCCGGGAATCACCGCGAGGATAGGATCGCCGAGCGCGGCCACGACGCTGATGCTGCCGTCCGCCCGCAGCAGCAGCGGTGGGTTGTGCCCACCGTTCGCGTAGACCAGCGTGCCCGCAAGCTCGTCCAGCACGCCGTAGAAGACCGTGACAAACATCGACGCGTCGTTTTCGGCCTCGAGCAGATCGTTCACCCGGGCCAGGCAGGCACCCGGCGCCGTGCCCGACAGGCCCGCCGCCTTCAGCAGCGTGCGGGTGATCATCATGAACAGGCTGGCCGGGACACCCTTTCCGGAGACGTCGGCGATGACGATCCCGACCCGATGGTCGTCGATCCGGAAGTAGTCGTAGAAATCGCCGCCGACCTCGAGCGCCGGCCGCATCCGACCGACGATGCCAAGGCTGCCATGGCGCAAGGGCTGGCGCGGCAGTACCGAGGCCTGCATGTCGCGGGCGATCTGCAGTTCCTGACGCAGCCGGACCAGGTCGGCGTTTTCCCGGAACACCGAGGTGACGGTGCGGAACCACGGGCGCCAGGCGACCGGGACCCGCGGCGGACCATCTGGTCCGACCTCGCCGGCCGCCTCGATGTGCTCGACCAGCCGGCTGGCCGGGTCGACGAACTCGCGCCGCGTCAGTCCTCCGGCAATCAACAGCATGACCGTCAGGACGATGACCAACGCAAGAGTCTGCGGTCCGTGCTCGACCACGAGGCCTTGCAGCACCGTCCAGCGGTCACCGACATACACCAGGGTCCACGGTGCGGATTCGAGCCGCTCGCGGTAGACTATCGTCGCGCCGACCCCCAAGAACGCCCGGTCGGCTTGCGCAAGCGCGCGGTCTACCGCGGCAGCGATGTTCTCGGGCAACCCGTCCCGGTAGGCGACACCGAGCTGGACGGCGCGCTCGCGGGAACGCGGATAGGCCAGCAGTGTTCCGTTCGGACCCAGCAGAAGGGTGGTGCCGACCGGGTAGTC
>CAYNFA010000451.1:0-4125 GCA_964396345.1 uncultured Thalassobaculum sp. | reverse complement strand
AAGACTCGGCGTCGCCCGGCCGCACCATCGAGGGGCGCGTGCGCCGCAGCCTGACCGGCCATCTGGCGCGGACGCTGGTCGACGCGATGGCCGGCGAGGCGGCGGCCATCGCCGTATCGCTCACGCTGCGACTCGACGAGCGCGCTCGTCGTGGTTGAGAATCGAAGTCAGTCGGGGCCGGCAGCGAGACCGCCCGGACGCCGGGGATCCGACATCCCGCGATAGCCATCGCTGGAGCGTCGAACGCTCTGCACCGTCGAGAGCGGTCGACCGCTGACGACGCGGTGACCCAGGCGCTCGAGCAGCGCAATGGTGTCCGGAGAAAACCCTTCCTCGAGGACCAGTTGGTCGGGCAGCCATTGATGGTGCAGTCGCGGCGCCAGCGTTGCCTCGGCGAGATTCATGCCGTGATCGAGGGTGTTCACCAGGAATTGGGCAACCGAGGTGATGATCCGACTTCCGCCCTGGCCGCCGACGGCCATCGCCGTGCCGGAGCCG
This sequence comes from uncultured Thalassobaculum sp., assembly GCA_964396345.1. GTDB lineage: Bacteria > Pseudomonadota > Alphaproteobacteria > Thalassobaculales > Thalassobaculaceae > Thalassobaculum_A. The sequence goes on along the minus strand of CAYNFA010000451.1, from coordinate 3,627 downwards.
TCCAGGACCAATGTCGGCGCCATCGAGGACAGCGGCCGTTTGCCAGGCTCTATGGCGTTCTGCTCGCCCTGGACGAGTCCGAAGCCGTTCGAGGCGCCAGGCTGGGCGGTAAAGTCGTCCATCTCGTTGTTCAGGAAGATTCCGGTGCCTTCCGCGACGATGCCGGTTCCGAACGCGAAATTGAGCGTGGTGGTCAGCGCGACCGCGGCGCCATGACGATCCATCACCGAGAGATGGGTGGTGTTGGCGCCCTCGTACACTTCGGGGCGCCCCGGGCCGAGGGAGCGCGATTCGGTCGCAGATCCAAGATCGACGCTGAGCCGCAACGCGTCGGCGTAACCCTTGGAGATCAGGCCATCGAGAGGAACGTCGTGAAAGGCGGGATCGGCCAGGTACCTCGACCGGTCGGCGTAGGCCCGTCGCATGACCTCCGCGAGGCGGTGCACCGAATCGGCGGAACCGAAGCCGAGCCGGTCCATCGGCCAGCCCTCGAGCACGTTGAGGATCTGGATCAGCAGCGCGCCGCCTGAGCTCGGCGGCGGCATCGACACGATCTCGACCCCCCGGTAGGTGCCGCGAACCGGCTCGCGGATCACGGTGCGGTAGCCGTTCAGGTCGGCTTCGTCGATCAGCCCCTCGTGCCGACGCATCTCATCGGCGATCGCCACGGCGATCGGACCTCGGTAAAAGCCGTCCGGCCCGTCGCGGGCGATGATCGACAGGGTGTTGGCGAGGTCGGGCTGTCGGAACGTCTCGCCGGCCTCGAAGGCGCTCCCGTCCGGCTTGGCAACCACCACGCGCGACTGCGGCCAGCGGTACAGGCGATCGACGGAGCGCGCGATGTCGCGGGCCAGCGGACGGGTCATCGGAAAGCCGTCGCGCGCCAAACGGATCGCCGGCTCGATCGCGCGATCGAGTGGCCAAGTCCCCCAGCTCTGCAGCGCCTCGGCGTAGCCGGCCACCGATCCCGGGACGGCAACCGATCTGTGCGAATAGCGGGCGAGCGCCGTGTCGACCGTGCCGTCCTTGCCGACGAACAGATCCCGCGCGGCGCGGGCCGGCGCGGTTTCGCGGAAATCGAGCGCAATTGGGGGCGAGCCGTCGGACGGGCGCACGATCAGGAAACCACCGCCCCCGAGATTGCCGGCCTGGGGAAGGGTAACGGCCAGCGCGAACGCGGTCGCGACGGCAGCGTCGACGGCGTTGCCTCCGGCGGCGAGAACCTCCACCCCGACCCGGGTGGCGGTCGCCTCGCGGCTCGAGACCATGCCGTTTCGCGCCTCTGCCGGCGTGACGCGGTCGCCGCCGTCCAGCGGCGGCGGCGCCAGCGATGCCATCGCCGGACGCGCCGCGCCGAGCATCGCCAAACCGCCCGCTACCCCGAGAAAGGTCCGCCGGCCAACGCTGGGGCCGAGCCCGACTCTGAGACTTTGCCCCTCGGTCAATCCAGGATCCTCCGCCCGTCGTCACATGGACAATAAGCGTCCAAAGCCGGTCTCGCCACCCGCGAGCGGTTGCGGCAAAGTGTGTTCCCGAGGAGGATCCGATGGCCGAGTATTCCGTCTTCAGCCTGGTGCGCCACGCGCTCGGGGGACACAAGGGCTGGGCCCGCGCATGGCGCGACCCGGAACCCCGCAAGACCTACGATGTGATCATCGTGGGGGGCGGCGGCCATGGTCTCGCCACTGCCTATTACCTCGCGCGCAACCACGGCATTACCAACGTCGCGGTCCTGGAGAAGGGCTGGATCGGCGGCGGCAACGTCGGCCGCAACACCACCATCGTGCGCTCCAACTACCTGCTCGACGGCAACAACCATTTCTACGAGCACTCCTTGAAACTCTGGGAAGGCCTGAGCCGGGACCTGAACTACAATGTCATGTTCAGTCAGCGCGGCGTCCTCAATCTCGCCCATTCCGACGGGCAGATGGACGCCTACGCCCGGCGCGGCAACGCCATGCGACTGAACCAGGTCGATTCGGAACTGCTCGACCGCACCGGCGTGCGCCGCCTGTATCCGTACCTGGACTTCTCCGAGAACGCCCGGTTTCCGATCCTGGGCGGGCTGCTGCAGCGGCGCGGCGGCACCGCGCGCCACGACGCGGTGGCCTGGGGCTTGGCCCGGGGTGCCGACCGGCTCGGCGTCGACATTATCCAGAACTGCGAAGTCACGGGCTTCGAGCGGGCCGGCGACCGGATCACCGCGGTCCAGACCTCGCGCGGCACGATCGCCGCCGGGCGCGTCGGCATCGCGGTGGCCGGCAACACCTCGCGGGTCGCCGGGATGGCCGGGTTGGAACTGCCGATTGAAAGCCATGTGCTGCAGGCCTTCGTATCCGAGCCGCTGAAACCCCTGATTGACGGGGTGGTGACCTTCGGCGCCGGCCACTTCTACATCAGCCAGTCGGACAAGGGCGGGCTGGTGCTGGGCGGCGACCTGGACTTCTACAACTCCTACGCCCAGCGCGGGAACCTGCCGATCGTCGAGAACGTCATGGCGATTGGCTGCGCAATGATGCCGAACGTCCGACGGGTGCGGATCCTGAGGAGCTGGGGCGGCATCATGGACATGTCGATGGACGGCAGCCCGATCATCTCCAAGACCCCGATCGACAACCTGTACCTGAACGCCGGCTGGTGCTACGGCGGCTTCAAGGCGACCCCGGGCTCCGGGTGGGTGTTTGCGCACACCATCGCCGAGGATCGTCCGCACGCCTTCAACGAGGCGCTATCGCTCGACCGCTTCGCAACCGGCCATCTGCTCGACGAGGGCGGCAAGGGGCCGACCCCGAAGCTGCACTGACCCGCCCGCCGAGGACCCGATGATCCGCATCCACTGCCCGCATTGCGGCCTGCGCGACCACGACGAGTTCAGCTACGTCGGGGACGCCACCAAGATCCGCCCTAATGATCCCGCAGCGGCGTCGCCCGAGGACTGGCATCGCCACGTATACCTGCGCGACAACCCCCGTGGGCCGCACCTGGAGTACTGGCATCACGTCTATGGATGCCGCGCGATCGTGAAGGTGCTGCGCGACACCGCGACCCACGAGGTTCTGGCGACCGGGCTGCCCTCGGAGTCGCTGGAGACGGCGCCATGATTGCCGCTCGTCTTGCCATCGAGCAGAGCCACCGCCTTGCCGCCGGCGGCGAGATCGACCGGCGCCGGCCGATCGGCTTCAGCTTCGATGGCCGCAGCTACCGCGGCTACGCCGGCGACACCCTGGCGTCGGCGCTGCTGGCCAACGGCGTCACGGTGGTCGGCCGCAGCTTCAAGTACCACCGGCCGCGCGGCGTGATGTCGGCCGGCCCGGAGGAGCCGAACGCGCTGGTCGAGCTGCGCGTCGGCGGGCGGCGCGAGCCGAACACCCGTTCCACCATGGTCGAGCTGTTCCACGGCCTGGTGGCAACCAGCCAGAACCGCTGGCCATGCCTGCGATTCGACGCGATGGAGATCAACGACCTGCTGTCGCCGTTCCTGGTCGCCGGCTTCTACTACAAGACCTTCATGGGCTTTCCGGGCTGGCACTTCTGGGAGAAGCGGATCCGCGCCGCTGCCGGCATGGGCGCCGGCACGACGGAGCACGACCCCGACGGCTACGAGACCACCAACGCGCACTGCGACGT
>CAYNFA010000450.1:0-4136 GCA_964396345.1 uncultured Thalassobaculum sp. | reverse complement strand
TCGATCGCCAGCATCAGTTCGCCGCCCTTCGGCGGGCCGCCGTCGCCGTTGTCGGCGGCCAGCGCCTCGAAGCTGAACTTGTCGCCGATCAGGGCGCCGACCAGCAGCTCGATCATCAACGCGATCGAGGCCCCCTTGTAGCCGCCGAACGGCAGCTGGGCGCCGCCGTCGAGGATGGCGGCCGGGTCGGTGGTCTCGCGGCCCTCGGCGTCGATGCCGGTACCGGGCGGCACGGCGTGGCCCTCGCGCGCCGCGATCATGATCTCGCCGCGCGCCAGCGACGACGATGCCTGGTCGAACACCAGCGGGTCGCGGCCCGGGCGCGGCCAGGCGAACGCCATCGGGTTGGTGCCGTAGATCGGCCGCCGGCCGCCGGCCGCCACCACGTAGGGGAAGGCGGCGGTGAAGGCGAAGGCGCACAGCCCCTGCTCGGCCAGCGTCTCGACCTCGGGCCAGAGGGCGGCGAAGTGGTGGATGTCGTTGAGCGCCAGCGCCGCCACTCCCTGGGCGCGGGCCTTGGCGGCCAGCGGCGCCCGCCCGGCCTCCAGCGCCAGCGGCGCGAAGCCGCCGCGGCCGTCGACCCGCACCACCGCCGGCGCCAGGTCCTCGACCACCGGCCGGGCCTTGCCATTGGCCTTGCCGCTGCGCAGCGAGGCGACGTAGCCCGGCAACCGGAACAGCCCGTGCGACAGGCAGACGTCGCGCTCGGCCGCCGTGATGGTGTCGGCGACGGCGCGGGCGTTCTCGGCGTCGCAGCCGTTGGCGGCGAGGCAGCGCGACGCCAGCGCGTGGACCTCGGCGAGGCTGAGGCGGACGGTGGCCATGGACGGGTCTCCCGGAGGGTTGGCGGCGCCGACAGCTAACCAGAGGATCGCGCTCCCGGAAACCCGGCCCCGGAGTTCGGCCGGGACATTCCGCACTTACCGCCACCGCCGGCGCGATCCGTGCTTGATGCCGCCGAAGCGACCCGCTATATGACGCCCTCGCATCCCGGCGGGCAGCCTATCGCCCGCATCGGTCGGGGAGTAGCTCAGCCTGGTAGAGCACTGTCTTCGGGAGGCAGGGGCCGGAGGTTCGAATCCTCTCTCCCCGACCAACTACTCTTCGCGCTCAGGTTGCGACCACGGGGTTGCCTTTACCCGCGCGCCGACGGCCACTGTCGGGCCGTATGAACCAGCGTCGGTATCCAGACCGTCTCGGCATCGATTTCGTATATCAGGCGATTTCTCGCATGCGGGATCAACTCGCGGGTTCCGGATACCCTGCCGGGCCGGCCGAGCATGGGATGACGACTGAGCCGGGATGCCGCATCGCTGAACAGCTCGTCCATCTTGACGGCCGCGTCGGGATTGTCGACGGCGATGTAGTCCCACACCTCGGCGCGATCCTACTCCGCCTGCCGCGTCCAGACGACCCTCACCCCCGGCTCGTCGCTGCGGCGCGCCGCGCGGCGAACTCAGCGTCGACGTCCTCGTCCGACCGGCCCTGACCAGCTCGCATCGAGGCCCGCCCAGCCTCGACCTTGCGCCGCAGGAAGGCGTCGTACTCGCGCCCCTCCCGCTGGCGCTGAACAAACTCCCGCATCAGTTCCCGCATTATCTGCGACGCCGGCCGGTGCGTGGCCTCAGCCTCGGCCATGAACTCGTCGCGCAGCTCGGGCTCCAGCTTCATCGTGAAGACGGCTTGCTTCGACATGGGAGCCCCTCTGGTACTAACGACGTATAAATTTTGTCACTACCGGCACCCTCTCGCAAGCGTATCGGCCAAGCGGGCGGTCCACTGGAGTCCGCGCCCCTCCCGTCAGCCGGGTTTCCCCCAATCAGGCTGCCCCGGTTCTCGCATTTTTTCCCCGAAGACACCCGCGCCGATGGCGCGCGCGGCGCTCAGCTTAAACTAGCCCCTCCTGACAGAACTGCTCGATGCAGAGCAAGGTTGTTGCAGTGCGGCTCCTCACACTCAATCTTCGACACGGAGGGGGATCGCGGATCTCGGTCACACCCTCTACGCCGCTCCGGCCATTTCAATCACCATGTCGGTATGATCCGTGATGCCGGGCCAAGTGCTGTGAACGTAGGCGGCATCTCGAACCATTGGCAGAGCCCGGGGCTTGCGAACGCATGGTCCAGGCGGAACTCGTTCCCGCGAGGCGAGGTCCTGGGGAAACGCGGAGCCGTCGCGCTTGCCACCGGTCTTGTACCGGACCGTGTGCGGATCCTTCACGATCGCCTCGTTCGACTTGAGCAGGGCCTCCTCGAGCCGGGCGTGATCGACCTCCAGACTCGAATGCTTCAGGACGCGTTCGTCCAGTCGGCCTTGTTGTCCTCGTAGGACAGAACCAGGACCCGGCCGGAGCGTCGGGCTTCAGGTCGTCGCCGAATCTGAGCAACGCCTCGAATATGTTCCGGTGGATGAAGACCGGCTTGACGTCGTAGGCAATGCATCGGATCAGGCACCGGGCGCTCGCCACCAGGGGGCCACGGGCGATGTGCCGCCGCCGCAGGGCTTGGCTCGAGCACCTCGGCATCGAGGGCGGCTCCATGGTGACGTTGGCGCACGTCGTCGTCGCGACCGAGTAGCCGGTGTAGTTCCTGAGGATGTTCTCCAGGAACGTGGAGCCGGATTTCGGGAACGAGAAGATCGAGATCGACCGGCACTCCGCCATCGGCGCCGGGGCCTCGAAGAACAGGCTCTCCAGCAGGACGTCGGCGGCCCGGGTATCGATGTTCTCGATGCACTCGGCGACCAGTCCCATCGACGACACCACGATAGAATCATTCAAGCGGCCGCCAGGCCAGCCGGTTCGGCTAACCGTCGAACGGTCCCACCCCGCCTGATCACACCGTCCAGTCCTCGACCCGCAGCCCAGGCGCCTGGAGGAAACCGCGGTCGTTGGTCACCAGCACGGCCTCCACCGCGATCGCGTGGGCGGCGATCATCGTGTCGAGCGGTGCGAGGGGCCGGCCACCGCGTTCGAGTTCGGCGCGCAACGCGCCATAGCGTTCCGCGGCATCGCTGTCCCATGGCAGTGCGTCGACCCGCTTCAGAAGCTCTGCGACCACCGCGCGCAGGCGCACCGCGCCGGGCCGCTTCGCGACGCCGAACAACAGTTCTCCTTCGGTGACGGCCGAGATGCACAGCGCGCTGATCGGGTGCGCCACGAGGTGACGATCGACCGCCGGGTTGCCGCGAACCAGATGGCTGACGGTGTTGGTATCGAGCATATAGCGCGTCATTCGGTCCAGCCTTCGAGCGGATCACGGTCCTGCTCGTCCTGGCAACGGTCGCCACGGTCCAGGAAGTCGGACGGGATGCCGGCCGCGGTGCGAACGGCGAAGAAGCCTTCCCAGTCCGTCGGCTTGCGCGACAGAATGACGTCGCCGGTCTCCGGATCCCGGCGGATGAACACTTCGTCGCCCTCGAACCGATAGGCGGCCGGCAGCCGGACGGCCTGGCTGCGGCCGTTGGTGAAGCTCTTGGCGGTCCTGGTCACGGCGGCTCCTCCATCGAAGCGCCCACTGAAAGTTGGGCCGGACTCTGGACTATATCAAGGTATATATCAGAAGTTCGCCCGCCCGTCGCACGTAGTTCCCGCTAAGCGCAATTCCATTGGCAATTCTGAAGTGCCGCCCCTCGGATGAGACATTGGAACGCGCCATTCCAGTGGGGACATTCCAGTGACGGACATTCCAGTGACAGTGCACTCCATGCGCAACGATGCGCGTGCTCATCGCGGAGCCCGCGCTGGATCGACAGTCGATCACGCCCGCTGAGAATTCATGCACTGTCACCAGATCGCCACCAGATCGCAGATCCAGATCGATCACAGATCACCTGATCCGGCTCCTGATGCTCACTTGCTGCAATCTGGATCAGGAACCTGTTCAGCGGTTCCGAGCTTGGCGTTTTGAACGATACAAGAGGAAAAACCCATGACAGTGGCCCCTGATCTTCAGGGCGATGCACCGGAAGACGAACAGGAACGCTGGCAGGCGCTGACACAGCTCGAAGACTGGCTGGAGCGACCGATGCTGATCCTGTCGTTCATCTGGCTCAGCCTCGTTATCATCGAACTTGTCTGGACGACGTCCGGCGTGTTCGAAATGCTCGGCACAATTATCTGGATTGTATTCATCCTG
>CAYNFA010000449.1:0-4138 GCA_964396345.1 uncultured Thalassobaculum sp. | reverse complement strand
CGGGTCCGGCGGGGGTCGGTGGGGCGAGGGACATCGCCTGGCCGGGGCCGGCGGCTGTTGGCGTGGCAGCGGCGGTCGGTGAGGGGCCGGGGACGACGGTTGCCTGGACGATGCGTCCGACGCTGAGCGGGACCGTCGGCCCCGGGGTTGCCGAGCCGGCGGACACCGCCGGTGTCGGCGGCTGTGGGGCGCTCCTGGGCGGCGGCGCGGCGGTGCCGGTCGCCGTGGGGCCCTTCGCGGTGATGAGGACGACCGGCGGCTGAACCGTGGTGTTGCGGATCTCGATGATCACCGGGGTCCCCGGTCGCAGAAGCTGCGCCAATTGGGCCCGGCTCAGTTCCAGCTGGACCTCGCCCCGGTCGGTGCGGACGGTCACGCGGCCGTCGCCGGACGCGGCGCGCACTTCGCCCTCCACCGAGGAGCCGGCCGGGGCACGCGCGAGTTCGGGAGGTAGCGCCGTTGCGCGGGCCGGGCTGGAGGGGCCGGCTAGGCTGCCGGGTGTTGCAGCGGAGGTGGTGGTGGACGGCGTGGGGGTGGGCGCCGGGGCAGACCCCGACGGTGGCGGCGTCGGAGGGACGTCGGTCACCGGTTCTCCCGCAGGTGCTCAGCTATCGCTTCAACGTCGAGCGCGGCGTCGGCACCGGGGTATCGCACCATCAGCGGCGTCTGGCTGCGGATCGCCTCGATCACCTTGCGGTCGCGGCGGATGACACCGGCCAGCGGCGGTTCGGCCTTCAGGAAGTTTGCGCACGCCTTCCGCAGAGTTTCGTAAGTCCGCTGACCCTCGCCCTTGGTATCGGCGGCGTTAATCACCACCCGGACGTCGGCCGACGGATCGTTGCTCAACGTCACCTTGATAAAGGCGTAGGCATCGGTCAGCGAGGTCGGTTCGGCGGTCGCCACCACCAGGATGATCCCGGCCCGGCCGGACAGCAGGCGAACCGTACGGTCGAGCCCGGCGCCCATGTCCATGACGACGCTGTCGTAGGACCGGCCGAGTTCGATCAACTCGGTTCCGAGGGAGCCCAGGCGGTTCGACGGCAGCTGGGCGAGGTTTCCGGACCCGGAGCGGCCGGCGATGATGTCGAAGCGCCCCTCGTCATAACGGACGCGAGCCTGGGCCAGCGAAAGCCGGCCCCCGAGCACTCCCCCAAGGTCGCGTTGCGGCATCAGACCGAGTTGGATGTCGACGTTCGCCAAGCCAAGGTCGGCGTCGAACAGCAGCACCTTCTCGCCGGCGCGCGATAGCGCGTGGCACAGCGTCACCGAGAACCAGGTCTTGCCGACGCCGCCCTTGCCGGACGCCACGGCGATGATGTTCCGGCCTTTCGCCAGCTTGGAGGGCGGGCCGGCAGGGGTGGGAACGTCGGACGGAACCATCGCGGATCCTTTCGCGTGCGTCATTCGGCGGCCTGATCTCGGGCTGCTGCATACTTAGGAAGCAAGAGCCGCGCCAACGAGACCGGGTTGAGTGGGGCGAGGCCCTCGGCGACGTTCGCGCCGATGCCGACCTCGGTTAAGGCGAGCCGTCCGGCGCTGGCGGCGCTAAGGATACCGCCAAGCCGGCGGGCGATGTCGATCCGTGTCGGCAGCAGCCGGCGGGCGCCCATTCCCGCGTAGGCCTGCGCCAGTTCCGCCGCGTCGAGCGGGTCGCACCCGGCTGCCATGACCAGAACGATTTCGGTCTCGACCGCCGAGATCAGGCGCCGTTGCCGGTTGGCGTCATCCGGGTCGAACGGGTTGCCACCGGCGCAGTCGACCAGGACCAACGATCCGGGCTTGGCCGCGGCCACCGCGTCACGAAGCTCGGCGGCTGTGGCGGCGCGCTGCAGGTCGATCTCGAGAAGGCGGGTGAAGGCGTGCAGCTGCTCGTAGCCGCCGGCGCGCTGGGTGTCGGTGGTGATCACGCTGACCGGACGGCGATTCATCACCGCGCGGGTGGCGAGCTTGGCGGTGGTGACGGTCTTGCCGGCGCCTGGCATGCCGACCAGCACCACCGGACGCTTCCCCGATACCGGGGATCGGCTGGAACTTGAAGTGCTGGTCCAGCGCTCCGGCGAGCGCCAGCAACGGATCGTCGGCGTCGAGAGATCCGGCGGCGCGGGTGAGGCGATCCGCGAGCTCGGCCGGGACGTTGTGGTGGGCGAGGGCGTCGGCGATCTCGTCGAGCGGATCGGCGTCATCGTCGATCTGGTCGTAGTCGTAGTGATCCTCGTCCTCGATGGCCTCGATGGCGGCGGTGATCCGAACGCCGAGCCCGCCGTCACCCTTCTGCGTCGACACGATGATGGCATCGGCGCCGAGGTGCGTCTTCACCAGTTGCATCGCCTCGGCCATCGAGGGAGCGGTGAAGGTCTTCAGGCGCATCGGCCGGCTCCGACAGACGCCGATCGGCGCGGCCCAGACGGACCTTCCGACGTCGGCGAAGCCAAGTGGGCTCCGCCGTCGCCCCCGCGGCGTGGTTCCAGCTTCTCAGTCCCCGTCATATCTGCCCGAGCGTGCGGATCTTGGCCTTCGGGTGAATCTCGTTCTGTGACATTACCACGGTCTGCGGCCGGAAACGCTCGATGATCGATCGCACGTAGGGGCGGATCATCGGCGAGGTCAGCAGGCAAGGTTGCTCGCCCATGGCGGTGTACTTGTCGAACTGATGGCGGACGGTCGTGATGAACTGTTGCAGCCGGCTCGGAGCCATCGAGAGCTGGCGGTCATCGCCGGTGCCGACCAGCGCCTCCGCGAACGACTGCTCCCAGTCCGGCGACAGCGACACCAGCGGAATTACGCCGTTCTCGTCGGCATTGGCCTCACTGATCTGGCGGGCCAGTCGTGCCCGGACATGCTCTGTGATGGTCGAGACGTTGCGACTGTAGCCGGCCGCCTCCGCGACCCCCTCGAGGATCGTCGGCAGGTCGCGGATCGATACCCGCTCGGCCAGCAGGTTCTGCAGCACGCGCTGCAGGCCGCCGACTGATATCTGCGCCGGGACCACGTCCGCCACCAGCTTCTGGTGGCGGTCGCCCATCTCGTCGAGCAGCTTCTGGGTCTCGCCGTAGGACAGCAACTCCGACATGTTGTCGCGCACCAGTTCCGTCAGGTGCGTGGTGATGACGGTGGACGGGTCGACCACGGTGTAGCCCTTGAACAGAGCCTCCTCGCGAAGATCCGGCGCGATCCACATCGCTGGCAGACCGAAGGTCGGCTCCTTGGTGTCGGTGCCGGGCAGATCGATCTTGCCGCCGGTCGGATCCATCACGAGCAGCCGGTTCGGCCGCAGTTCGCCGCGGCCGACCTCGATCTCCTTGATGCGCAGAATGTAGGTGTTGGCGCCGAGCTGCAGGTTATCCTGAATTCGGACCTGCGGCATGATGAAGCCGCATTCTGTCGCGAGCTGGCGGCGCAACGCCTTGATCTGGTCGGTCAGCCGCTGACCGTCGGCCGCCTCGTTGATCAGGGGCAGCAGGCCGTAGCCGAGTTCGAGGCGGATCAGGTCGATCTGCAGGGCCGAGGCGATCGGCTCCTCCGGCGGCGGCGCGGCGGCGGCCGTCTCCGCTCCAATTTCCTCGGCGACCTTGGCCTCCTCCTTGCCGCGCCAGATGAAGTACGCCGCCCCGCCCGTGATGACCGCGATCAACAGGAACGGGATCATCGGGATGCCCGGCAGCAGCGACATGATGACCATGAGCCCGGAGCTCATCATCAGCGCCTTCGGGTAGCCGCCGAGCTGGCCGAACACCGCCTCGTCCGGCGATCCCTCGGTGCCGCCCTTGGTGACCAGCATGCCGGCCGCGGTCGACACGATGAGGGCGGGGATCTGGCTGACCAGCCCGTCGCCAACGGTCAGGATGGTGTAGGTCATCGAGGCGTCGCCGAACGACATGCCCTGCTGGGCCATGCCGATGATCATGCCGCCTACGACGTTGATGACGGTGATCAGCAGCCCGGCGATCGCGTCGCCGCGCACGAACTTCGAGGCGCCGTCCATGGAGCCGAAGAAGCTGCTCTCCTGGCTCAGCTCTTCCCGGCGGCGGCGGGCATCGTCCTCGGTTATCAACCCGGAGGACAGGTCGGCGTCGATCGCCATCTGCTTGCCGGGCATGGCGTCCAGGCTGCACCGGGCCGACACCTCGGCGATGCGCCC
>CAYNFA010000448.1:0-4138 GCA_964396345.1 uncultured Thalassobaculum sp. | reverse complement strand
GGTCGCCGAGGTCAACCGCGACCACGGCCTCATCAAGGCTGTCGAGCAAGGCCGATGCGTCAACGCCCAGCGGCGCAGCGGCGTCGGTCCCGGTCGACGCAGCCATGGCGGCACCTCCACGCTTAGACGAACACGCACTCTACCGCCGACGCCGGCTCAGGTGGAGCCCGACGCGAGGTTCAATTCCCCGGCACTCCGTAGTGGCCTTCGATGAAACCGAGGTCGATGAACCGCATCGGGTCGAGTCCGGCCTCAACCAGCCCTTCCGCCTTCATCCAGGCCACCTGCCCGATCAGCTGGTCGACCTTGAGCCGGCCTTCCGGATCGATGAACGGCGCGCCCTTGTAGATCGCGTCGGGGGACGCCTTGGTGTAGCTCTCGAGGATCGGCAGCAACGCCTCCGCCTCGGCGCCGAACACGCGCTTGCCAGCGGTGTCGACGGCGTTGAAGGCGGCGTGGTAGTCGCGGGCGGCGCGCTGGTAGGCGCGTACGAACGCCTCGACCACCGGCCGCCGCTCCGCAACGTTGCGTGTCGAGGTGAACAGCCCGCCAAGTTGCCAGGGCGTGTGCTCATGGGTCCAGCCGATCAGTTTCGCCTCGCCGTCCTCCACCAACTTCGCGACGATGTGGGCGGGTAGCGGTGCCGCGTCGACCTGGCCGCCCTTGACGGCCGCGATCATGTTCGGGACGGACTGCAGCGGCTTGAGGGCGACAGCGTCGGATGCCCAGCCGTACTTGTCGCGCAGCATGCCGACCATGTAGTGCATGGTCGATCCGACCTGGGTCATGGCGACGCTGCGCCCCGGCAGGTCGGCGATCGAGCGCAAGCCCGACGCGTAGGCCTGGTTGGAAGCCACGTAGCCGACGAAGTCGAAGCCAGGCTCCTCGCGGCTCTGCGCTCCGATCACGGTAAGCGCGCCCTTGGCAGCCAGGTTGAAGAACCCGGCGGTGAATCCAGTTACCCCGAAATCGCAGTCCCCCGAAGCGATGCCGACGGCGACCGGCTGGGCGGCGCGGAAAAACGTCAACTCGGCGTCCAGCCCCTCGGCGGCGTAGTAGCCCCGGTCGGCGGCGATGAACAGCGGCGCCGACGAAACGAAGGTCAGCGCGCAAATCACCACCTTCTCGGCGGCGGCCGCCGGCCAGACCGTGGCAGCCATCAGGACCGCGCCGAGCGCGGCGGATCCGAGTCTCGCGGGCATTCGCTTCCCCTCGCGCAGTCGCGGCGGACCGTCAGTCCAAGGACAGTCTAACGCCGTCGTCCGAGAGGTGGAACGCCCAGTTGGGGGTTTCGCAATCGGTCGGCGGATCTCAGCGGCCGTCGAAGAAGGCCTTCACCAGCGGCGGCACTTCCGGCGGCTCGACGTCGATCCCCTCGCCAACCGCGTCCAGCACGGCATCGAAGGCAGCGATCCTCGCCCGCCGCTCATCGTCGCTCGCGATGGTGACCCACGGCGCCTCGGCCGGCGAGCACATCGCCCGCATGTCTTGGTAAGCCAAGACGTAGTCGTCCCAGCGCGCCCGGTTGCGCAGATCCTCTTCGGTGATCTTCCAGCGCTTGGCAGGATCCTGGTAGCGGTCGCGGAAGCGCTGGAACTGGGTTTCGGGAGTGATGTCGAGAAACAGCTTCACCAACCGCACGCCCTCGGCGACCAGCGTTCGCTCGAACTGGTTGATCTCGTCGTACGCCCGCCGCCAGTGGGCTTCCGGCGCGAGTTTCTCGACGCGCTCGACCAGCACCCGGCCGTACCAGGACCGGTCGAAGACCGCGATCTCGCCGCTGCGCGGGACCCGCTGCCAGAACCGCTGCAGCCAATGCTCGCGCCGCTCCTCCGCGCTGGGCGCCCCGATCGACCAGACCCGTAGCATGCGAGGATCCAGGGCCCAGGCGATGCGTCTGATCACGCCGCCCTTGCCGGCCGCGTCCCAGCCCTCGAGGACAACGATCGCGGAGCGCCCCTGGCGCCCGTAGGCACGCTGCAGGAGAACCAGCCGGTGCTGCCGGTCCGCCAATGCCTTTTCGTAGTCGGTGCGCTTCACGGTTGCCTCTCAGAGCATCGCCCGGTCGACAGGACAACGCTCAGATGATCTCGAAGTTCGCCGCGCTGAGGCTGCTGGTGCTGACTCCGACCAACGAGATGGTGTTGGAGGCCCCGAGGGTGATGACCGCGCTGCCCCCGACGTCGGCCGCCGCGGCAAGCGCGGCCTGGGCGCTGGTGATGGCGCTGCCGTTCACCGAGTTCTGGATCCGCATGACGTCAAGGTTCGCCTCGAACCCGTTGACGGTGTCGTTGCCGCTGTCGGCACGCAGTACGAAATAATCGACCCCGGCACCACCGTTCATGGTGTCGTTGCCGGCGCCGCCTTCCAAGGTGTCGGAGCCGAGGTTGCCGAAGATCAGGTCGTTGCCGATCCCGCCGCTCAGCAGATCGTTCCCCTGGCCGCCGAAGATCGTGTCGCTGCCGGAATCGCCGAGGACGATGTCGTCGCCCTGGTTGCCGTAGATCAGGTCGGCGTCGATGCCGGCCGAAATCAGGTCGTCGCCGTTGTTGCCGAACAGCGTGTCGGCGCCCTGCCCGCCGGTCAACGTGTCGTTGCCCTGGCCGCCGTACAGGATGTCGTCGCCGATGCCGCCGCGCAGGCGGTCGACCCCGGTGTTGCCGTAGAGCACATCCCCGTCGCCGTCGCCGAACAGCAGGTCGTCGCCGCTGCCGCCGTACATGGTATCGGCACCGTCGCCGCCGATCAGCGTGTCGCCGCCGCCAAAGCCCCAGATCTGGTCGGGCAAATCCGTTCCGTTCAGGTCCTCGCTGACATCCGAACCACCGATCAACGCCATGACTTCCTCCCCGCCATCATCCTTCCACCGAGCGAAAGTATAGGGGGGGATGGCAAGCCGCGCCAATCGGCAGCGGCCGGTGAAATCCTACAGGCTCCAATAGTGCCGCCCGGCGGCGACCCGGGCCGGGTCGAGCGCCGAGGCGACGTCGACCAGCAGCCCGCCCGGCCGCACGCGCCCACCCAGGCCCTCCGGTCCCTCGTTCAGGAACGCCCGGTGCGGGCTGGCCAGCACCAGGGCGTCGAGGTCGACCAGCACCGCCGGATCGCTCAGGTCAAGCCCGAGGTCGCGGCGCGCCACGACCGGGTCGACCAGCGGGTCGGCGGCCAGCACCAGGGCGCCCAGGTCGCGCAGTGCCCGGCCGATCACCGGCGCCTGGCTGTTGCGCGCGTCCGATACGTTTTCCTTGAACGCCAGCCCCATCAGGCCGATGCGGGCGCCGGCGACGGCGATGCCGGCGGCCGACAGCCGAACCACGATCTTCTGGGCGACCCGTTCGGCCATGCCGTCGTTGAGCCGGCGGGCGGCGCGGATCAGTTCCGGGTAGTAGCCGTGCGCCTCGGCCTTCGCGATCAGGTAGTACGGGTCGACGCCGATGCAGTGGCCGCCGACCAGGCCGGGACGGTAAGGAGCGAAGTTCCACGTCGTGCGGGCCGCCGCCAGCACATCCGCGGTGCGGAGTCCCAGCCGGTCGTAGATCAGGGCCAACGCGTTCATCAGCGCGATGTTGACGTCGCGCTGCACGTTCTCGGTGATCTTAGAGGCCTCGGCCACCCTGATCGTCGGCGCGCGATGCAGCCCGGCTGGCACGATCGGGGCGTACAAGGCCGCCACCCGATCCAGCGTTGCGGCGTCCTCTCCGGATACCACCTTCACCACCTCGGCGAGGCCGTGGACCGCATCGCCCGGGTTGATCCGCTCCGGCGAATACCCGAGCACGAACCCCTCGCCGCGGACCAGGCCTGAGGCCGCCGCAAGGCGGGGCCCAACGACCTCTTCGGTGGCGCCGGGATGAACCGTCGACTCCACCACCACCAGGGCCCCGGGCCGCAGCGCCGGGCCGATCAGGTCGGACGCCGTCAGCAACGGAGCGAGGTCGGGCCGCCGGTCGCCGTCAATCGGGGTCGGCACGGCGATCACGAAGACGTCGCACCCTGTCAGCCCGGCAGGATCGGCGGTGACAGTCAGGCCCTCCGGCAGGGCGATCGCGGGATGGTCCGGGTCGTTGCGGTCGATGCCGGCCGCCAGATCGGCGACCCGGCGCGCGTCGACGTCGAACCCGACGACCCGCCGGCCGGC
>CAYNFA010000447.1:0-4139 GCA_964396345.1 uncultured Thalassobaculum sp. | reverse complement strand
GCTGTCGACGATCACGCCGCCGGTCTGCGGGACCGTGTTCATCGCCGCCGGCATGGCGGACGCCCCCTGGCTGGCGGTCGCCGGCCGCGCCCTGCGGCTCGGCCTCGGCCTCTACCTGGTTCCGATCGCGTTCGTCGTGCAGCCGGCGCTGCTCGACCCCCTCGGCCAGCCGTTCGAGGCGGCAGTGGCGTTCCTGCGGATCGGCGCGGCGCTCTGGCTGGTGGCGGCGGCCCTGGCCGGCGGCGAGGACGGGCTCGCGCGATCCTGGTTGCGCTTCGCGATGCTGGTCGCCGGGGTGGCCCTGCTGCTGGTCCGGTTCGTCTGACGTCCAGCCACCCCGGGCCGGCGTATAAGGTCGTCGTTCGCGCTTCGCCGGTGCGGCGATTCGTTGATATAAGCCATGGTCCGGCCGCGTGCCCGGGCTTCGTCGGTGATCGTCAGGATGCGCCACCATGCTCGCGTACGTCAGCGTAGCCCTGCTCTCCCTCGGCCTGCTCGCCCTGCCCGGTGACGTGTCGGCGCAGTCCGCCCCGGCGCAGGAGCGCCGGCTGATGGTCGGCGTCGACGCCGTGCGCGAGGAGCCGATGAACCAGACGATCGACGTCCTGGGCCGGCTGGTCGCCCGCGAGGCCGGCGTGGTGGCGGCGCGCGTTGCCGAGCGCGTGGCCACGGTCGAGGTCGAGGTCGGCGACCGGGTCGCCGAGGGCGAGGTGCTGGCCCGCCTTTCCGACGATCGCCTGGCGGGAGACCGGCAGTTGCAGGCCGCGGCGGTCGAGGCGGCCAGGGCGGCGGTGGTGCGTGACCGCGCGAACCTCGCCAAGGCGCGCCAGACCCTCGATCGCCTCGAACAGCTCCGCGGCTCGACCGCCTACCGAAAGGACCGCGCCGAGGACGCCGAGCGCGACGTCGAGATCGCGCGGGCGACCCTGGCCCGCGCCGACGCCGACCTGGTGGCCGCGACCGCCCAGCTGGACCTCGCCGGGATCGCCCTTTCCGATGCCACCATCCGGGCGCCCTACGACGGCGTCGTCACCATCAAGCACCTCACCGCCGGCGCCTACGCGCGGGTCGGCGACCCGGTGGTGACCCTGCTCAACGATTCCGAGATCGAGGTCGAGGCCGACGTGCCGGCGGACCGGCTGGCGGCGGTGCCGCCCGGAACGCCGATCGAGGCGGAGGTTCAGAACGGCGGGCACCTGCTGTCGACCGTCCGAGCGATCGTGCCGGAAGAGAATCCGCGCACGCGGACCCGCGCGGTCCGGTTTGCGCTGGTGCAGGGACAGATGGACTACACCATCGCCGCCAACCAGTCGGTGATCGTGCACATCCCGATCGGCGGCACCCGCGCGGTCCTGACGGTCTCCAAGGACGCCATCGTGCGAAACGGCGATCGCGACGCGGTGTTCGTGGTGGTCGACGGCAAGGCGGTCAACAAGACCGTTCAGCTCGGCGAGAGCCTCGGCAGCCGCTACGAGGTGCTACAGGGCCTCGCCCTGGGGGATGTGGTGGTGGTCCGCGGCAACGAAGGCCTGCGGTCGGGCCAGCCCGTGCAACCCCAGTCCTGAGTCGAGGGCGCCATGGACATCATCCGCGCCTCGATCGACCGCCCGATCGCCATCCTGGCGACGGTGCTGATGGTCATCCTGTTCGGCTACGTGGCGCTGCTGCGGATCCCCATCCAGCTGGCGCCGGACGTCAACCAGCCGGTCATCAGCGTGCGCACGGAATGGCCGGGCGCGGCGCCGGAAGAGGTCGAGCGCGAGATCGTCAACCGCCAGGAGGATGAGCTGCGCGGCCTGGAAGGGCTGCGCAAGATGACCAGCCGATCGGAGACCGGCCAAGCCTCGATAGAGCTCGAGTTCCAGGTCGGCACCGACATGGACAAGGCGCTGCTGCTGGTCGCCAACCGGCTGGACCGGGTTGGCGACTACCCGGACGAGGCCGAGGAGCCGCTGCTCGACACCGCCGGATCCGACGACAACGCCATCGCCTGGATGGTGCTGATGGCGGCGCCCGGCAACGAACGCCGCATCGGTACCTATTTCGACTTCGCCGAGGACGTGATCAAGGACCGCATCGAGCGCGTGCCCGGGATCGCCCGCATGAACATCTTCGGCGGAAGCGCGCGCGAGATGCAGGTTGTGGTCGACCCGGAGCGGCTGGCCCGCTTCCAGATCACCGTGCCGCAGGTGGTGACCGCGCTCCGTCAGGCCAACGCCTCGATCTCCGCCGGCGCCGTCGAGGAGGGCAAGCGCCGCTACACCGTCCGCACCGAGGGTGACCTGGAGAGCCCGGCGCTGGTGCGCTCGGTGCTGCTGCGCAGCGTCACCGATCCGGTCACCGGCCGGGTGGCGCGGGTGACGGTCGGCGACGTGGCCGAGGTGGTGTTCGACTACAAGCAGCCGGTCTCCAACATTCGCCGGTTCGGCGTCCCCGCCATCGGCATGCCGCTGTATCGCGAGACCGGCGCCAACGTCATCGAGACCATGCAGGGCGTCCGCGCCGCCATCGAGGAACTGCAGCGCGACTATCTGCCGGCCCAGAATCTGGTGCTGCAGCAGGTCTACGACGAGACCACCTACATCAACTCGGCGATCGACCTGGTCACCGGCAACATCTACATAGGCGGCACCCTGGCGGCGCTGGTGCTGTTCCTCTTCCTGCGGTCATGGCAGGCCACGCTGGTCGTGTCGCTGGCGATTCCGGTGTCGGTCATCGGCTCGTTCGTGGCGATGGCGGCGCTCGGTCGATCGATCAACGTCATCTCCCTGGCCGGCATCGCGTTCGCCGTCGGCATGGTGGTCGACGCCGCGATCGTCGTGCTCGAGAACATCTTCCGGCTGCGTCAGCAGGGCCACAGCGCCCGCGACGCCGCCTACCGGGGCGCCTCGCAGGTCTGGGGCGCCGTCCTGGTCTCGGCGCTGACCACGGTGATGGTGTTCCTGCCGATCCTGGTCATGGAACTCGAAGTCGGCCAGCTGTTCCGCGACATCGCGGTGGCGATCTCGGTGGCGGTGCTGCTGTCGCTGCTGGTGTCGGTGACGGTGATCCCGGCGCTGGCAAGCCGGCTGCTGGGCGGGAACCCGAACGCCGCGGCGATGCGTCGGGTGCCGATACTCGATCCCGCCGCCCACGCCTTCAAGGCCGGCGCCATCGCGTTGACCCGCAGGGCGATCCGCAGCAAGCCGGTCGCCATCGGGCTGATCCTCGGCCTGACCGCCGTGACCATGGCGACGACCGCCCTCATGCTGCCGAAGATCGACTACCTGCCGAACGGCAACCGCAACCTGGTGATCGGCTGGGTGCAGCCGCCCGCCGGCTACAACCTCGACACCATGACCGAGATCGCCGGGCGGATCGAGGACGCGACCCGCCCGCTGTGGGACCGTGATGGCACCGGGATCGAATCCGAGGACGGCCGACCGCGAATCGACCAGTTCTTCTTCGCGGCGTTCCGGGCAAACGCCATCGTCGGCGCGTCGGCGGTCGACCCCGGCCGCGCCGGCGAGCTGATCAAGCCGCTGCGGGACGCCGCGTTCCAGGAACCCGGCACCAGCGGGTTCTTCCAGCAGACCTCGCTGTTCGGGCGGGGCGTGGGCGGCGCTCGGGCGATCGACCTTGACATTGCCGGCGGCACCCTGGAGCAGATCGTCGAGGTCGCCAACCGCGCCGCCCGCAAGATCGCCACCGCCCTGCCGCGCGAGGAGGGCACCCAGATGCGCCCGCAGCCCGGCCTGACGCTGGGCGCGCCGGAGGTGCGGATCGTGCCGGACAGGGTCCGGCTCGCCGACAACGGGGTGACCGCCACCGAGCTCGGGCAGACGGTGGATGCCTTCAACGACGGCTTGCGCGTCGCCGAGATCACGGTGGCCGGCGAGCGCATCGACCTCACTCTGCGGGGACCGGTCAAGCAGATCACCGAGACCCAGGGCATCCGGGATCTGCCGGTGGTCACCTCGTCCGGGACCATCGTGCCGACCGGTTCGCTCGCGCGGGTGTTCGAGACCGCCGGGCCTACCGAGATCCGCCACCGCGAGCGAGCGCGAACCATAACCCTGCAGATCAGCCCGCCGGCGGCGATGCCGCTGGAACAGGCCATGGAGATCCAAAAATTCCAAATATCCAAGATGAATTTACAC
>CAYNFA010000446.1:0-4144 GCA_964396345.1 uncultured Thalassobaculum sp. | reverse complement strand
CCCGCACCAGCGCCGCCTCGGCCCGAGCCGCCTGCAAATCCCCAGCGGCACGATGCACGCGCGCCAGGGCGTAGTGACCGTCGACGCTGTTGGCATCGGTCGACACCGCCCGCTCCGCGGCAGCGCGTGCCTGCTCGATGTCCCCCCGATCGAGATGGACCAACGACAGGCCACTCAACAATGCCGGATCTTCCGGGTTGATCGCCAGCGCTGCGTCAAACGCCCGTTGCGCCTCGTCAAATCGACCGAGCTGTGTAAGGACCGCCCCCAGCTTGCCATGGAAGCCGGCGACCTGCGGGTTGACCTTGATCGCCTCGCGGTAGCAGCCCTCGGCCTCGTCCGCCGAACCCATCGACAGCAAGACGTCGCCGAGTTGATGCAGCGCCTCGGCGTTGGACGGGTTGAGGTTCACCGCCTGCATCAGCAGTTCGGCCGCCTCCTGCGGGTTCCCAAGCTCGTTCGCAATGATCCCGGACCACACCAACAGTCGGTCGTCGCCCGGCTCGTGACGGACGGCCTGGCCAATGGCGTCGGCGGCGCCTTGAAGATCGTCCATCCCACGCCGCGCTATACCCAAGTTGAAATGCGCCTCAGCGTAGTCCGGCTCCATCGCTGTCGCGCGAGAAAACAGCGCAATCGCGGCCGGCAGATCGTCCTCGCGCAGCGACACGATCCCGAGATGATTCAGATAGGCTGCTTTGTCAGGGTTGACGTCCACCGCGGCCTGCAGAAGCGCGCGTGCGGCCGGCAGTTCGGAATGCTGGAGACACAGCAGCCCGCCCAAATGAAGGGCCCTCTCATGGCGAGGATTCGCTTCGAGAATTCGGATGTACAGGTCGCGCGCCTGCTCGACCTCGTCGGCCTCCTGGTGGCGTATCGCAGCCACCAGCAGGTCGTGCTGCGGATCGGCGTCATTCATGAACGGAGGCTCTCCGCCAGCGATTGATTCGGACTGCCTCGACGATACCACATCTAGGGATGACGTGGTAAACTCGCGCAGCCACTCGGACGGTGGATCAAGCCACCAGATCGACCGGCTGGCCTGCCAGGGGATTGACCGCCTGGGCGGCGGCCCCGGTTCCGGCCGGGGACCCGGCGTCGGCTGCCGGCGGGGACGAAAAGTCAACAACGGCCGAGTCTTCGGTCTGGCCGGGCTCGGCTTCTTCCGACCGGTCAGCCCCGGATCCGGCGCCGGGGTATGTGACCACAAACGGCTTCGACGATGCGTCCTGACGGTACCGCTCGACCACTGCCTCGGGCGGGAATTGCCGCACGACATCGCCAGATCCGCTGTCGCGGACCTGGAATATCACGGTCAGGGAGCGCGAGTCGAAGCGCAGAACGGGACTGATAAAGAACTCCGACGCGGCCTTCGACACAGCCTGCGGCGGCGTTTGAGCCCCTCCGACACGGTCCGCGGGCAATTGCGTCTGCTGGATAGCGGGAAGCACGGAACCGATTTCCACGGCGCCCTCCATTCTGGAGTCTTAAGCCGGAATACCATCAATCCTATATCATATAGGACAATAGACCGGCTGCGTCCAGAACATTGGGCGCGGCGCGCGCCGCCAGGTCGCTCAGAGGAAGTTGGTCAGGCTCAACCCCCGCAGGACCGAGGTGGTCTGGAACGACGCCTCGAGCTGCGCCTGAAGGGTCTGGAAAAGGCTGACCGCCTCGTAGGGATCGACATCCTCCAAATCGATGACCTGGGTGTCGAGCAGCGTCAGGGTCTCGCGGTGTGCCTCGATCCGGCTCTCCATCTGGGCGGCGGTGACACCGTTGTTGCCGACCATGTCGTTGATCAGGTCGAAAGCTGCCTCGACCTTGCCGATGCCCCAGTTGACCAGGTCTTCGTACTCGGCGTCATCGCCCGGCTGAAAGTTGGCGTTGGCAAAGGCGTACAGGACTTCGAACACCTCCTCGAAGGCGTCGTTGTTGGCCAATTCGCCAAACGTGACATCGACGCCCTCGTCGATGCGGGCCTGCAGCGATCCCGTCGCTCCGACGTTGTTCCAGTTGGCGTCGGTGTTGAAGAAGTCTTCCACGAAGGTGATGACGTCGGCGGCGCCGGCACCGGCCGACAGCGCCGGCTGTCCCGGGCCGAGGGCGCCCGCGACGTGGGCGGCATAGGCAGTGTCGGTGGTCGTGGAATCGATCATCGGGCGAACGTCGGTATCGGTTCCGTTGAACAGAAACTTGCCGTCGGCGGTCTGGTTCAACAGGTTTGACAACTGGTCGATCGCCGAATTGGCAAAGGTCGACAGCGCCAGAGACGAGTTTTCGTACAGACCTTCGACCTGTTCATACAGCTTCTTGCGAAGATCCTGGGTTATATCGGTAAAGGTGACCAGCGATGCGTCGATTGTCTTCGTCTTCACCGTGGTGTTGTTGATGGTGTCCACGTAAGAATCGATGCTGACCCGCTGCTCCTTCAAGGTGATCAGGAGTCGGACGTCCTGGCCCTTCAGCCCGCTGTAGACTTGAGATCGCTTGCCGGTGGAAATCTGCTGTTGCGCGTCGGCCAGCCGCCTCTGGATCTGGGTGATCGAGTTGTCGATCCGGAGGTTCTGGGTGACTGTGGAGATACGCATGGCAATTATCCTCGCTGGGCCTTAGCGAACCGCGCCGAGAAGCTCGTCCAACGCCTGCTGGACCGAACTCAGGACCCGCGCCGACGCCGCGAAGGCGGCTTCGAGCTGGATCAGGCTCGCGAGCTCCTCGTCGAGGTTCACGCCGCTTTCGTCACGCAACCGCTCCTCCAGAAGTCCGCGGATCTGGCCCTGGAAGTCGAGCTGGCTTTCATAATCGGCGGCTTGGTTGGCCTGGTAGCTGATGAACTCGGCGGCGAATTCCTCGAGGGTCGATGAGGTGGCGTTGAGACCGGCTACCGCGACGAACGCCTGCTTGGTGTCGAACATGTTGATGATCGCGAGCGGCAGCGAGGAGTCGCTGGCACCGGTCGCGGCGAACGTGCCGCCGATGCCATCGCGCAGATCGGCGCCGACCAGCGTGCTGCGCACCTGGATGGTCGCCGCGAAGCCGGCAGACGCGCCAGGCACCAGGTCGGCCGCGTCGGTGAACAGTTCGAGGTCCGCCGTCGTCGCGCCGACGGTGATCGCGTCGAATTGCTGCGCCAGTTCGAAGGCCAGCGAGTCGAGCTGTTCCTGAGCCAGCGGCATGATGGTATCGCGCAGCTGCAGCAGTCCCGACACCCTGCCGTCGCTGAACGACCCCGAGATCGAGAACGGCGCCATGTAGCCGTTGTCCAGCAGGACGTCGTTCAGCACGCTGCCCGGCGCCACGTTGGTGGTGGTGGTGAAGCTCAGCGTCACCGCCTCCTGGTCCAGCAGAAACTGGCTGTCGCCGGTCATGATCGAGAGCCGTCCATCGGACCGCTCGAAGGTCCTGACGTCCATCTGCTCGGACAGCCGCTTCACCCAGACGTCACGCTGGTCCTCGAGGTCGGCCGTCGACTGGCCGACCGTCTTGCGGGCACCGATCTCGGTGTTGAGGGTCTCGATGTTCTGCAGGGCTTCGTTGATGACCGTGACGGAGTCGGAGATCCGCTGGTCCGCTTCGGCGCGCAGCGACTGGACGTGGCTGGACAGATCGTTGAGCGACCGGGCGACTTCCTCGGCCGCACGGATCGCGTCGTTCTGAGCCGTCGACTGGTCGGGGTTGGTGGCGAGCGCCTGAAACGCCTGTTTCAGGTCGGTGATCTTGGAGGAGATCGAGCTGCTGTCTTCCGGACGGCCGAACTGCAGCTCGAAGCGCGACAGGAAGTCCTCGATGACGGTCAGTTCCTCGACCACCGCCGTCTGCTCGTGGACGTCGCGGAGCAGTTGCGCGTTGACGCTGCGGGTGACTTCCTCGACGCGAACCGAGCCGCCGCGCCCCTCGAAAACCCGGCTCGACGTCTCCTGAACCTTCCGCGTGTACCCCTCGACGCTGGCGCTGGCGATGTTCCGCGACGCAACGTCGATGCTCGACTGGGTCGCGATCAGGCCGCTTCGCGCGGAGGAGATGGCGTTGAACAGGGACATCGGTCTACCTCAAACTCTCGCGCCCAGGGGTTCGGCGGCGCTCAACGATCTCCATGCAAGAAGTCGGCCACCAGCCGGCCGGTGTGGCCAGTACCGGGTTA
>CAYNFA010000445.1:0-4157 GCA_964396345.1 uncultured Thalassobaculum sp. | reverse complement strand
CGGAGGGGTGTCCCCGGAGGCGAGCAGCACGGTGTCATCGACGGCGTCTTCGGCGGGCGGGATGTCGAGCCAGGCCGAACTGACCGAGTGCTGTCTGGCGGAGCGCTGGGCGTGGGCCGCGAATGCCCGCAGGGACGCCAGAGACGATAGCGGCAATTCGTTGGCGACCGAGAGCTCGGCGACGACGTCGTTGAACAGGGCCACAGCACCCGGGCCGTAAGCGAGCAGGGCCGCCAGCTCCCGCCGGGCCGAGCTGTCATCCGGGGCGGCGGCGAAGAACCGGACCGTCGAGACCATGCGTTCCCGGAACGCCTGTTGAAGCGCCTTGGTCACGCCTCCGCTCCGACGGCGTCCAGGCTGACGGCGATGGCAGTCATGTCGTCGGTGGCGCCGCGCGCCTGCGCCAAATCGACGACGCCGCGCACCGCTGCCTCGGGATTGTCGACGACCAAGTCGGCCATTTCAGGGACCAAGACGTGCCGACTGATGCCGTCGGTGCACAGCAGGAACCGGTCGCCCGGCCACACTTCGATCGCGATCCGCTCGATCTCGGCGACGTTGCCGACCCCGACGGCGCGGGAGACGATGTGGCCGGCGCGGTGGTCGCGGGCGCCGTCGCGGTCGATTTCGCCACGGTCGAGCATCTCCTGGACCAAGCTATGGTCGCGGGTGAGCAGGAAGGCCTCGCCGTCGCGCACCAAGTGGACGCGGCTGTCACCGCACCAGGTGCACACCCCGTAACCGCTGTGGATCGCCAGCACGGCGACCGTGGTGCCAATCAGCGTCGGCGGGTGGGCCGAGGTTCCCCGCACCAGGAGGGCGTCGTTGGCTTCGGCGATCGCCGCCTCGACCGCCATGGCGAGCTCCGGTAGCGAGCCGGAGGCTGGAATGCGCCCCAGCGCGCGGCACAGGGTGCGGCTGGCAATGTGGCCCTCGGCGTGACCTCCCATGCCGTCGGCGACGGCCCATAGGCCGACTTCTGGGCGATCCAGGCAGGAATCCTCGTTCTCGCGGTGGCGGACTCCGCAATGTGACATGGCCGCCGAACGCCAGGGTGCGGTCAGACGCTGCATCCCCCGTCCTCCGAGGCTCCCAGCAGCATCGCGCAGGCGGCCTCGGCCGGTGGCAGGCCGGCGAACATCGCGGTCGCGGCCGATCGCTCCTCCCAGTCAAAGTGCCACCAGATCGAGTAGCCGGTGTCGGCCTGGGACAGCAAGGGCAACGCCAGGGCAGCTGCCAGGGTGGCGAGGTCGCCGGCGCCCCCCGGTGCCCCGGGCAGGCGGGTTCCGGATCCTGAGGCGCTCGCCGATCGCCAGCGCTCGACCGTCGAACTCGCTGGATCCGGTACATTCCAAGGCGCCGGCAGGTCGGCAAGTCGCTGGATGAACACCTCCGGCTCTAGAGCTTGGCTGATCGCGCCGAGCGCCAGCATCTCGGCCCGCTCGTACCCTTCCTCCCAGGCCATTGCTGACGCGATCGAGGTGGCCTCGTTGGGCAGCGATTCCAGGATCGTCAGCGGAAAGCACCGGCCGATCCGGTCGACGCTGGGCACCAGGATACCGGCGCGGGCGTGCCCGCCGCCGGCGTTGGCACTCAGCACGAAGCGCCAGATCGGCGAGCCGAGGTACCGATCACTCCAGTCGCCGCCCGACTGCGCACAGCCCGCCATCACCCGGCGCAGCCAGCCGTCCCAACCCTCCACGAACGTCGCCGGCAAGTTTCGGGACAGGAAGTCTCCCAGAGACGGTATCTTGCCGTAGCAGCCTGCCATGAGCCTCTCCGAGTGCCACCGTGCCGCATCGACGAGCCCATTGGTAGCGGGCCGTGCTGGCCGACGGAAGTACCGCAACCGGCGACCCGGCTGTCACAGCCCCGGTTGGCACCGGAATTCGCTCAACTCCGGAAACTCGAAGGGATTCGTGATGCTGTCGGCGCTCAACTCGAAGGTCGCCTTGCGCCCGCGGATCTCGATCGGCAGCACGAACTTGTCCGCCAGACCGGTCTTCTGCAGCTTCAATTGGTCGAACAGCCGGAACCACGCCCACGGCCCGACGGTCTGGATGCTGTTTGAATTGCCGTTGGTGTCGGTGATGGTGATCGCGATCTGCTGGGCGGAACTCGGGTCTGGCCAGGACAGGTTGAAGGTGCGCGGCGGCTCGTGGCGGTAGGTGATGATCTGGGAGCCGGTGTCGATCGCCACCCTGGCAGCCTGGGCGTCGAGATAGGTCGGCTTCAGGGTGAAGTTGACGGCCGCCGACGAGGTGCCGCTGCGGAAGAATGTGCTGCGCACGACGGCAGCGCTCTCCAGCGCGCTCAGGAACGGCGCCGAGAGATTCAGGCCGTCGCCCTGCACCAGCCGGTTCTTCCAGGGCCGGGTGGATGTATCGATGAATTCCGCGAGGTACGAGGTCTGGAACCCATCCAGGGTGCCGCCTGGGCCGAAGAATGTGCCGAAATCCTTCAGGGTGGTCTCGTCGCGGCCATCGCGGTGGACCGGATAGCGGTTTAGAACGGCCCGGGTGCATTCGCCGACCACATCGCGGCGCCACTGATCGTTCAGATAGCCTCGGGCCTCGGACAACGTCACCGACCATAGACTGCCCGGGATCTCGCCGAGAATGTGGCGAAGCGGCTCCGGCTGCGAGACTGCGGTGGTGGACAGACGCGACAGCGCATCTCGCTGGTCCTTGGCTTGCAGGCGCTGGCGGACCGCGTCGAACGCTGCCTTGCCCACGTCGGAGGCGCTGTCGATGGCGTTGATCTGGCCGTAAGCGGCGATGATGTCCTGCTGCACGTCGGCGATCCCGGGACGCTGCCCGTTGCTACCCTTCGACAACGCGATCACATCGGAAAACGCCCTCGAGATCGTGGTCCCGGGCCAACGGTTGAGCGCACCGGTTGCGCCGGCGGCCCGGGTTGCCAGCGCCCCGGCGGCGGCCCCGACGCGCGACAAGGCGGCGGTTGCTGGCGAGGCGGCTGTGGACGTACCGTCAGCCCCAGAACCGCTCTCCGGCGCGGTCGCCTGGAACGGCAGCTCGGTGTTACTCGCCACGAAGTCCAGCAGCCTGACGATCGGCGATTGGTTCCCCGAGAGCGTGGCCAGAACCGTGTTGGCGTCGCCGATGTCCCGTAGGCCCCGTATGTCGATGTCGTTCAGGAACGACCGCCAGATGGCGATGTAGGTCTCGACGTAGCGGTCGGAGGCATCCTGCAGCAGGGTTGCGAGTTCTTCTTGGCTGGCCGCCTTCGCTTCGGCGCCGACCACCCAGTCCTCGCTGGTGTGGCTCTGCGCCAGTGTCGGCAACTGCCGCAGGAAGATGTTGTAGAAGCCTTGGGCCGTGTAGAGATGCGGGATCTGCGGGGCGGAGCGCGACGGGCTGCGGCGTACGAAGATCTGCAGGCCGTCCAGGCCGATGACGTCACTCAGCTCTTTCGCCGGATAGCGGTCGCCCGCCGACTCCAGCGCGGAGTAGATCTGGTCGACCGGCGGGACGCTGACCAGCGCGCGGCGCGCCGCCGTGATGACGTTCTGATTCAAGGCCTGCGGCCCGGGCCAGGCGCCAAACAACGCCTGGGAATGACGCTCGACTGCCTCGCGGATGTCCGGGCGAAGCGGCCACGCCTGCTCGAGCTCCAGGGTCAGCCAGCGCTCAACCGCGGCACGGTCAAACTTCTCGGGGTTGCCGAGACCGAGGTAAAGCGCCAGCGCCTCGCCGATCGCCTCGGGGTCGCGACGGCTCACGGCCTGCTGCAGCGCCGCTTCCATGCGGACCTTGATCCGTGGCAGCCCGACGCGGGCCAGCAGCCGGCGATACGCTTGTTCGACCGTAGCGCGCAGGCGGGCGTCGGCGTCGAGGTCCAGCAATTCCAGCCGCTGCTCGATCGCGCCGACCCGCAGCGTGTCGACGTGCCGGCGCAGCAAGTCCAGCGGAGGCAGCGCCGTCAGCAGGGTCGGGTCGGCATCATAGGCGGCGATCCCACTCTGGATCAGCTCGATGTCGCGGTCGAGTGCCGCTACCTCCGCCTCGCTTTCAAGCTGGTCCCGGTACCAGTTGCTGCCTAGGGCGGCGACCAGCATCAGGCAGGCGGCGCACGCACCGGCGTAGGTCAGCAGGATGCGGCGCTCCATAACGCGGTTGCGGCCGACCACGCCGCGC
>CAYNFA010000444.1:0-4158 GCA_964396345.1 uncultured Thalassobaculum sp. | reverse complement strand
GAGACAGCCGGAAGCGCTGCCGGTAGTCGCGCTCCAGACACCGCTCGGGGCACGCTTCGGCGTAGAACGCCGCCATCCGCTTGGCGACGGCCAGGACGTGGTCGCGTCGCAGCCGGCCGGACAGCGCCAACGCCTCCAGGGTACCGGTGGCCGGCAGGCGCCGCATCGTCACCAGCCACTCGATGGGGTCGCCCGATCCGCCGAGGGCCAGGGCACTGCCGGCTTCGCGGGTCAACGCGACGACGCCGAGATAGACGTCCGGCGCCAGCCGCCGGTTCAGCCGGACCTCCTCCTCGCAGAAGTGCCGGCGCCGCTCCAGGGTCGCGAAGTCCAGGCGCTCCCGGCGCATCGGCTTCTTCATCTTGTAGGCGTGGCGGTCGGTCAGGAAAACCCACGACATGCTGGTCTCGCACGCGGTCACCGGCCCCGCTTCGCTCGGGTGGGCGGCCCGGCTCGACAGGTACGCCACCTTCTCCGCGAGCGCCACGACCCCGGCCTCGGTCGCCGCATCCGGCAACGGCGATCGGCTCAGCAACTGGACGACCTCTTCGTCCGACACTTGGTGGAAGTCCCGGTAGAACTGTCCCACCCCGCCGAATCGTCTCGGCTTTTCCAGGCACACGATCTCGTCTACCTCGTCGGCGAGCGCTTCGATCGTCTCGGCCGGCGCCACCGGCACCGCCAGCACCAGATGGTCCGGACCCTGCCGGCGCACCGCGCGCAGGGCGGCGCGCGTCGTGGCGCCGGTGGCGATGCCGTCGTCGACGACGATCACGGTCCGGGACCACAACGCCACCGACGGCCGCCCGGCAAGATACAGCGCCCGGCGGCGCTCGATCTCCCGAAGCTGCCGGCGCGCCTCGGCCTCGACATAACCCTGGGATACGCCGGCCTGGCGCATGACGTCCGGGTTGGTGACGATTTCCGGCCGATCGCCGTCGACCACGGCGCCGACCGCGATTTCGGGCTGCGACGGCGCCCCGATCTTGCGTACCAGGAGAACGTCGAGCGGCGCCGACAAGGCACGCGCCACCTCGTACCCGACCGGCAGACCGCCGCGCAGCAGCGCCAGCACCACCGGACTCCGGTTGCGAAGATGGTCAAGCGCCCGCGCCAGGCGTTTCCCGGCATCCTTACGATCCGTAAACATCATGGCCGACCTCCTGCCTCGCGGCGACGAAGCCTGTCGCAGCGAGGCTACCGTACGACCACGCAGGTGCAGTGCGCGGCGTGCGTGAGCTTGTGCGACACGCTGCCGAGCAGGAGGCCCTCCAGGTCGCCGCGTCCGCGGCTGCCCATGACGATCATGTCGACCGACTTGGATTGAGCCGTTTCCAAGATCACCCGGCTCGGGTCGCCGACCAGGGTCAGCGCCTCGACATCGCTGAGGCCGCGCCCCGGGCCGTCCGCTCGGCCGGGTCGAGGAGCGCCTGCGACCTGACCTTCATCAGTTCCGCCTCGCTGGTCCCCGAGTCCGGGAACCCGGTCGCCAACCTAGAAGCGCGTGCCGCGTCTCGCCTTGACCTCGGTCAATTCCGCGTCACCCGCCGGTCGAGGCCCGCATGGCGTGACCCTGCGCCCAGTGCCGGAGCGCGGCGATGTCCTCGAGGCGCAAGCGCGCCAACGGCACCGTGCCGTGGGCCGTCTCCTCGAAATCCTCGATGCCGATATCCGGCGCCGCCTCGCCGACCTCGAGGCGGCGGTGGAAGGCGTTGATCATCGCCTCGTTGATCCAGGCAGCGAGTTCGGCACCGGTCAGAGCGATGTCGGGGCCGTGGGTCTGAGGCCCCGACAACTCGACGAGACGGTCGAGGTCGATGGTCGCCGGGTCGCGGCCGGAACGCCGGACGTGGATGTCAAGGATCTCGCGGCGCTCGGCGTCGCTCGGCAGGTCGACGAAGAAGATCTCGTCGAACCGTCCTTTGCGGAGGATCTCGGGCGGCAGCAGGTCGATCTGGTTGGCCGTGGCGAACACGAAGACGCTGCTCTCCTTCTCCTGCATCCAGGTCAGGAAGGTACCGAGTACTCGCAGCGACACGCCATTGTCGCCGATGTGGGCGCCCGCGCGCGGCAGACCCTTTTCGATCTCGTCGAGCCACAGCACGCACGGCGCCACCGCCTCGGCGACCTGGATGGCGTGGCGCATGTGCTCCTCGGACGAGCCGACCAGGGAGGAGTAGATCCGGCCCATGTCGAGCTTGAGCAACGGCAGACTCCAGGACGCCGCCACGCATTTCGCCGACCACGACTTGCCGCAGCCCGGCACCCCGGTGACCAGAACCCCCTTCGGTGCCTGGACGCCGAACTCGCGGCCGCCCGGCGAGAACGCCACCCGGCGCCGGTACAGCCACTGCTTCAGCCCGTCGAGTCCGCCGACGTCGTCGAGCGAGAGGCCAAGGGTTTCGATGAAATCGAGCAGGCCGGACTTGCGCACGATCTGGCGCTTCTGGCGGAAGATGTTGGAAACGTCGCGATCGTCCAGCCGCAGGTCGTCGACCACGGCGTAGGAGAGCGCGTTGCGGATCTCGGCGAAGGTGAGCCCGACAGCCGCTTCGGCGAAGCGCGCGCGGAGCGCGGCACCGTCGGTCACCGTTACCGCGGTCGAGCGCGACAGCTTGGCGAACACCCGGTCGACGTAGACGGCGATCTCCTCGCGGCAGGGCAGCGGGAAATCCATGACCGTCACCTCGCGTTCGAGCTCGCGCGGAATCTCGAAATGCGGCGACAGGATCAGGCAGGACGCTGCCCGGTCCTCGCCCCGGATCCGGATCGCCAGGTCGCGCAGCTTGCGGGCGTAGATCGGGTTGGCGTTGCGGTCCGAAAGGTACACGCCGGGATCGAGGAGCACGAAGATCAGGCCCTTCTGGGCGGACTGCTTCGACTGCAGGAGCTGCTCGAAGGTCTCCAGCGCCGCCGCCAGGTCGGCCAGGGCGAGCTTGCTGTCGAGCGCGCCGGGTCTCTTACGCGCTGGCTCGTAGACACCATGACTGGTCGACCAGACG
The DNA here is from genome assembly GCA_964396345.1 of uncultured Thalassobaculum sp. Classification (GTDB taxonomy): domain Bacteria; phylum Pseudomonadota; class Alphaproteobacteria; order Thalassobaculales; family Thalassobaculaceae; genus Thalassobaculum_A. The sequence goes on along the minus strand of CAYNFA010000444.1, from coordinate 1,156 downwards.
AACAGAGAACACGACAATTCGCTCGCCAGTTCCTCGACGGTCTCGAGAACCCGGTCCTCTTCGTCGCTGGCGATGTGGACCAGCGGGAAATGCGCCCGCATCAGCCGCTTCAGCTCACTCACGAAGTCGCTCTTCGTCATGCCGGGCGCCTCAACTGGTGGCGCCGAATCGAGGAAGGCGCGCAAAGGCCATCGGTATCACGCGATCGACCCCGCCGGCTTGACCCAGGTCAACGCGGCCGGGCGGTCGCCCGACTCACAGGCGCAACCCGCCGACGGCAGTGAGGCTAAGGATGAAGCGGGCGAGCGGGCCGCTCTTCGGGATGCCCAGCTTCTCCTGCAGGCGCCGCAGGACGGTGCGGACGGTGGTGACCTGGACGCCCCGGCGGCGCGCGATCTCGTCGTGCGACAACCCCTCGGCCAGGCCGAGGGCGACCGAACTCTCCGCCGGCGTCAGCCCCAGCAGTTGCCGCAGCACCGTCTCGCCATCCTCCGGCATCGGCTGCGCGCCGAGGACGCGCAGCATCACGGTGACCTCGTCCGCCGGGCGCCCTTCGCCGGACAGGGCGCTGACGATGAGCGACGGCGCGCCACGCGCGGGCCGGCCGGGGCCGAGGCGGACGAACCGGATGTCGAGCGGCGCAGCCGCGACCCGGCGGACCGCCGCCGCCACCTCGCGATCGATCGCCTGCTCGCGGGCCTGCAGCCGACCATGCGCCACCACCAGATGGCCGTTGGAACGAAGCGCGGCGGAGGCCGATTGGTTCGACAGCAGGACCCGCCGCTCGGTGTCCACCAGCATCAGCGGCATCCGCACCAGATCGAGGGTGGACCGCTGCAGCATCGCGGTTTGCGCCGCCGCGTCTCGGGCTCCCGCCAGGCGTATGAACGAACGGGTGAGCCGCATGAGCTGCCCGAGGCGCTCGGCATCGGCGGGCGTGAATCTCGGCTCGGACGCGCCGCGTATCAGCGAGAGCCAAATGCGGGGCATGGTCCCGGACCGGCCGTCCTCGACGATTGCCACCAGACGGCGCGCGATGTCGTAGCGGCGGAGATACTCGTCGTGAAAGACAGCATCGGTCAGTCCGAGCGGCTCGACGAGGTCAGATCCGGCCGGGAGAATCTGGACAGGTCGTTAAGTGGATTTCCTGCCTGAA
>CAYNFA010000443.1:0-4164 GCA_964396345.1 uncultured Thalassobaculum sp. | reverse complement strand
CCACGTGCATGACCCCCAGCGGTCCGGGACCGATCCCGCCCTTGCTTGTGGCGACCACGAGCACACTGGCCATGCTTTGATCCGTTCCCCCGATGCCGGCGTGAACCATAATGGCTCATCAGCCTTTGAACGCAATGGCCGCGTTGCGCGCCGCCTGGGAATGGGGTTCTCTACCCCGAGGGTCACGGCCGGCTCCAGGGAAGGGCAACGGAAGAGTTTGGGGATGAAGGGTATCTTGGTCGCGGCGATGCTGCTCGCGGCGACCGCGGGGGTCGCGGCGCCGGCGCGAGCCGGTGTGGTGGGCGACGCGGTGGTCGCGGTCGGAGCCTGGATCGGCGAGGTCGAGGAAGCCATCTCCGGCTGGGCCGGTCGTCTGTGGAAGCGGATGGCGGCCTCGAACCAGGACGCGCGCGCGGCCGACGCGTTTCGACGACTGCTGGTTGAGGCGCCGGACCGGCTGGACACGCTGGCCGGCCGGGCCGGCTACACGCTCGCCGGCTACGACGTCGCGGTCGGCGACCGCCGGGATCTGGTTCTTCGGTTCCTCCACGACCGCGATCTCGATCCTGAGGAGCGCAGACTCCTGGCTCATGAGGTCCAGGACCCTGCGACGATCGACATCCGCCCGGAGGTGACGCTCCTGCGCGTCCTGATGGATGCGTCGGACTGGCGCGACGCGGGGCCTCCGGGACGGTTCCGGATGACCGGTGTCGAGGTGCAGGTCGACGACACCGTGTCGTCGCGCCTGATGTTCACGGAACCCACGGTGGCGAGATGACGCTGACGGCAGTGCCGCTTTCCGATGGACTCGGAGCGGAGATCAGGGGGCTGGACCTGTCGCGCGCCATCGACGACGTGAGCCGCCGCGAGCTGATAGACCTGTTCTGGCGGCACAAGGTGATCGCTGTCCGCGACCAGGACGTCGACCCGGACGGGTTCATCCGCTTCGCCGAGGCATTCGGCCCGGTCGAGCCATTCTTCATCAGCGCCTACAACCTCGCTTCCCATCCCCAGATCTACGTTCTGTCGAACGTCCGCGAGAACGGCAAGCCGATCGGGCGGGACGGCGCCGGCACTCATTGGCACAGCGACAGCACCTTCACCGAGAAACCCAGCGGCGTGACGCTGCTGCACGGCGTCACGGTTCCCGGGCGGGGCGGGGACACGCTGTTCGTGGACACCGCCGATGCCTACGACCGGCTGGACGACGCCACCAAGGCCCGGATCGACGGTCGGCGGGCGATCCACCGCTACCAGCGCAAGGAATTCGTCTATTCGGGCGATCGTGCCGCCGACGAGGCCGAACGCCGCGAGATCGAGCGCCTCAAGGCGATCCGTCTGGCTGAAGAAGCGGCCGCCGGCCCTTCACCCACCGCCCAGCGCAGCCACCGCGAACCGGACCGCCTGCACCCGATCGTGCGGACCCACCCGGTTACCGGCCGGAAGTCGCTGTATCTGAACGACGAGATGACAGTCGGGATCGAGGGCTTGCCGGAGGAGGAGGCGGTGCCGCTGCTCCGTCGGCTGTGCGAGGAGGCGACCGCGCCGGACCGGGTGCTGCGCTACCGGTGGCGGCAGGGGGATGTGGTGGCTTGGGACAACGCCGCCGTCATCCACAGCGCCACCTTCACGCCACCGGAATTGCCGCGGGTGATGCACCGTTTGACGATCGAAGGCACCGCGCCGTTCTGAGGAGATCCCGCGTGCAGGTTCTTCCGTCAATGTCCGGCCGCTGGCTCGCTCTGGTTGTGCTTTTACTGCTCGTCTCCGTCGGCCCGGCTTCGGCCAGGCCGACGCTGGATTGGCTGCGCTACGACCAAGCCTCCCTGAACGAGTACGCGGTCGACCGCGCCACCGGCGACGGCGCCCGCCACACCATCGAGCCGATTTGGGCGCCGGAGACCCTGCGTCGGTCAGCCAAGCGTGTGATGCTGCTGATCCCGATCCGATCCGACATCGCGTATTCGACCGCCATCAACACGATACTGCAGGTTTTTCGGCAGCACGGTCTGCCGGCACGCTTCGACGTCTGGTTCTACGACGGCGACGACTCGGTCGCTCGGGAGGCTCTGGACTGGGCCTATGGCGAGCCTGTCGACCTGATCCTGTCGGTCGGCTCTAAGGCTACCGCCTATCTGCACGAGCATCATCGAGGCCATCACATACCGGCGGTGACGAGCGCCTCGAAGGATCCGGTCGCCTCGGGCCAGGTGGACGACCCTCGCGCCGGCAGCGGGAGCAACATCGCCTACACCTCGATCAACGTCGCCACGGATACGCTGGTCGCTTACCTGCGCCGGCTGGTGCCGGGCCTGACGACGATCGGCGTGCTGTACTCGCGCGACAACGCCAGCGCCATCCAGACGCAAGTGAAGCCGCTGCATGATTCAGCGAGCGGGCTCGGCCTGTCGGTGGTCGACATCTCGGTGGCGAACGACGCCACCGCCGAGGACGAGCTCGACCGCGTCGTCCCGGATGGTCTTGAGACCATGCGCCGCAGCGACCCGGACCTCCGGCGCAGTGTTCTGCTGGTCACCGGTTCGACCGCCGTCTACGAGCGTATCGACCAAGTCAACCGGCACGCCGGGAGGGTGCCGGTGGTGTCGATGCTCCCCGATGTGGTCCGGCCCGGCGCGGACTCGGCGCTGTTGTCCATCGGCGTCAACCTTTCCAGCGCGGTGGCCCTTGCGGCTGTATACGCCAAGGACGTTCTGCTTGGTCGTGCCGATCCCGGCACCCTTCCGGTCGGCACCGTGTCGCCGCCCGACTTGTCGATCAACTTCCAGGTGGCGGAGCGCATCGGGATAGCGATCCCGTTCGCGTTCTTTGAATCGGCCACCGTCGTCTATGATCCGAGCGGTCGCGCCGTCATCGAATTCGGGCAGCGTGTCGGCGGATAGACACTCGACAATCGCGGTCCGGGGACCGCGCCCGTCCTTATGCCGGCTGGCGCGATAGGGTATTGTTGAGGACCGTTTCCCAACAAGCGTTGGCCGCCTGACGGCGGACGGTTCGGGAGCATTGGGGAGAGGGGAAGATGTTCGACGGGTTTCTATCGCTGCCGGTGCTGGCGGTGGCGGCGTTCTTCGGCGTGTCGTATTTCGTCAACCCCGGAACCATCATCATCGAGGACATCTCAGTCCCGCACAAACTCGAGGACGAGGGCTTCACCCATGAGGTGGCTGCCGGCCTCCTCACCGAGCAGGTTGCGGAAATCGCCGCAGCCGCCGGCACCAACCGCGGCACGATGACCAGCGAATTGACGGCGCAGGACCGGTCGGTCGAGGCTCTGAGCGACTGGTTCGGGCTCGCCCAACCGATACGGTCCACCCAGGTGGCGCTCGGCTTCCTGCCGTACACCTTTTCCGGCGAGATCGTCGAGAAGGGCGACGGGCTCGTATTGTCGATCAAGGGCCAGTCGCCAGCGTATTGGCATTTTTCAATTGTGGAGGAGGGGCCGGCCGATGACGTCGAAGCGCTGGTCCACAGAGCGGCGTTGCGCCTCATGCAGGAGATCGACCCCTATCTGGTCGCGGTCTACCATTTCCGAGAGGAGCCGGCTTCGAGCGGCTATCCGCTGACCAAGGCGGCCCTGGACTTCAGCCTGGTTCACGCCGAGCGTCGGCAACTGCCGTGGGTCTACGCGCTGTGGGGCCATCTGCTCCACAACGAGGGGAACTACGAGGAGGCGTCGGTCAAGTTCCGGCAGTCGCTGGCCCTCGATCCGACGTTCCCGCGCCCGATGATGCGCTGGGGTCAGACCCTCGCCGCCCAGGGGCAACACGACAACGCCATCGGCCGCTACAGGAAGACGCTGGAGTTAGAGCCGGCCTATCCCGAAGCGCTGGTCGCGTGGGGGGAATCGTTGACGGCGCTTGGCCGCCACGAGGAGGCGCGTCTCAAATACGAGGAGGCGGTCGCGATGGACCCGACCTTCCCACGCATCCTGTTTGCCTACGGCCGCTACTTGGCGGCCAACGGCGACAAGGTCGCCGCCGCCGATTATCTGCGCCGCGCGCTGCACCTCGAGGGCGGCCACAACCCCCGCTACGTGGCCGAGCTTCGCAAGGTCCAGCGCCAGGTCGACCCGGCGATCGAGCAACTGGTGCCCCTGGCTCAGGGCATGCAGGGTCGGTGACCACGCGCGGAGACCGGTGGCTCTTG
>CAYNFA010000442.1:0-4179 GCA_964396345.1 uncultured Thalassobaculum sp. | reverse complement strand
GGGATGAGCAGCGCCCGCCGCGTCTCCGAGTCCGGCCTGGAGAGGCGCGGCACCCTTGGTCTGGCCAAGGGTATGGCGATGTCCTCACCTCCGCGTTGGGGAGCGCCCCGAACGCGACGACTCCGCCACGCCCGCCAGGAGTCCACCAGCGGGCTCTGCGGGGCCGGCCGCTAGGGTCGTAGCCGCCGAGCCTGTCGGCTGTCAGCGGGGCTCCTACGGGCTTACAGGGCCTGCGGATAATCTGACGCAATTCCTGGGCCTTCTGAAGACCATCAGGGATCAAACAGTACAGAGCGGATACCGAGGGTTCCTGCGGGCCTCAGAGGCCCATAGTTCGACCACAGATCCGGGACCGGGGAGGAGGGGTCCAAAGGGGACCATTGGTCGCCTGTGAGCCCTGCTCCTCTTAGTCAGAAGCTGGAAGAGGTACGGCAGACTGCAGCCCTCTGCCCCCACCGGATCCTTCTTGGCCACAGGGCGCGACAGGCGGGCGGCGCGGGGCCTCCGATGGATCCCGCGATTGGTTCCGCTACTGGATCGGTAGCACCCGCTGCCCTCGCGGTTGTTCGCCGCCAACGCTGCGTCCCTTACCCTCCAGTGAGGGGCCGACTCTGCCACGTTTCCACCAAGAAAGTGGCCATTGTGCCCGCGAGGTTCACTGCTAGTGCCGCATGCCTGGGTGCGGGGCGAACGGGATTGCGGCCCTGCCCGTGCGCATCGCCGATCCGGTTCCGCAAGGTCCCCAGCGTCTGAACCACTGTGTAGCAGCCACCGAGGATCGACCTGAACGCTTCCTCGGTGTGCTGAGAGGGTGATAGGTTCAAGACCCGCGCCGTCTTCCCGTACAGCTTCGGCAGGTCATCGTCCCCGTAGGCCTCCCCGGCCTCGTCGAGGATCCGCTTGCAGACCGTCTCAACTAGCGTCCTTGCGGCTGTGACGGCTCCTTCCGGGTCCTCGTGCCTCCGAGTGAGTGCCTTCTGCCACGCCCGATGGACACCTTCCGGGTCGAATGACGCGAGGACCTCCGAGATCGCGTTGTCGGAGGGTGCCCCCTCAGGGGTTTCCAGGTGGTCCAGGAGAGGGCGGAAGTTGTCGTAGATGTAAGCGCGGCGGTCACGCCAAGACCCTGCGCCGGAGGCGACATTCAGCAGGTGGTCCAGAAGTGCCCCCTTGTCGCGACAGGTCCGCACAAAGGAAGGAGTGAGCGACTTCGGCGCGCTCTCAATCAACGCAGCCCGAAGCGACCGGTATAACTGTTCATCAAAGGCCCCATTTTGAGACAGGGCAATTGTCATGCCTTGCAGCATCGTCGCCTGCTCAAGCGGAGTGTCCGGTATTTCAGGCTCATCCGGAGACCAGGACATTGTGGGGTTCCATCTCCACCTGGGAGGAGCAGATATGTCGGCATGCGTCAGGGGAAGCAAGTCCTGCGGGTGCGTCTGGACACCCTGCTCGGCAAATCCAAGCCGCGCTTCCGATCCTCTGTTTTTGTGGACCGCGAGACAACGGCAGGCAATCGCGTGGGCCGAAGGACATCTGTCGCGCTGCTGGTGCACAGCCTGACCCCCATGTACAACCGGGAGGCCTAAGGGCCGACAAGGGGAGGGTGCCGATGGCAACCGAAGCGGCTTTCGATCCGCTGTACTGGCCAACCATGCTCCAGGCAGCCGCAACGCTGTTCGCTGCCGTGGCGGCAGGGGCGAGCCTTTGGGTCGCTGTCCTGTCGCCCAGGCGATCTGCCGAAGAACACGCAAAGTTGGCCGAAGCAGCTGAGCGGCGACGTCTGAAGCTGTGGGTGTTCAGCTCAATCATGCAGGACCGTCCCCGGCTCAATAGTCAAGAAACCGTCCGCTGCCTGAACCTGATCGACGCGCTGTACCATGATGTGCCGGAGGTGCGGGACTGCTGGGCTCGACTTCACCATGCACTAAGCACCGGAACGGTCTGGGATCAGGCAAAGGACATCGAGGTCAAGGGCCGCACTAACGAGTTGCTGTCCGCTATGGCGAAGTACCTGGGACTGGCCGCCGACTTGCGGGCGGCTGATTTTGCACGAGTATACTACCCCGCAAACATGGTGGATCAGCAGGAACTTGAGTACCTTCAAAGGCAGGTTGCGAAGCGGCATTTGAACCAGCAGTTGGCCACGCCGCCTCCTGCGGCTCCCGCCGAGGCCCCACCGTCGCCGCCTCCTCCGGCTCCTCCACCACCGCCTCCGGGACCGTAGGCTCTGTAGCTGACACTAGGAGGGAGACCGCCGCATGACCTGGATCAAGACCATCCCGTTCGAGGAGGCCACGGGGCGCCTCAAGGCCCTCTACGACCGCGTCGTTGGCCCTAATGGCAACGTCGACAACATCATGATGGCGCACTCGCTCCGGCCGCATTCGATGGAGGGCCACATGACCCTCTACAAATACGTCCTGCACCATTCCGGCAACCGGGTGCCGAAGCATTTCCTGGAGACGCTGGGGGTGCAGGTCAGCCTGCTGAACGGCTGCTCGTACTGCGTCGAGCACCACTTCCAGGGCCTGCGCCGGCTGCTCGGCGACGACGACCGGGCGAACGAGATCCGCGCCGCCTTCGAGACCGGCGATCCGGCGGCCGCGTTCGACGCCCGGCAGCTGGCGGCGGTGCGCTACGCCGAGCGGCTGACCCGCGACCCGGCCGGGATGACCCCCGACACGGTCGAGGCGATGCGCGCGGCGGGGTGGGACGACGGCGAGATCCTGGAGATCAACCAGGTCGTGGCCTACTTCGCCTACGCCAACCGCACCGTGCTCGGCCTGGGAGTCGACACCGACGGCGACATCCTCGGCCTGTCGCCGGGCGAGAACGACGATCCGGGGAACTGGAACCACGCCTGATCGCCGGCTGGCCGCCGATCGCTCGCTGGGTCCCGGCTCCGTCCCGCCGGGGGCGAGACGGTCCGGGATGACGGCATTGAGGGGGATGGACCCGACCGCCGAACTGATTGCGACAGAGCGCCAACGCCTCCCCCCTTGGCCGTAATCCCGGCCAAGCGCAGCGCGAGCCGGGACCCAGCCGCCGCTCCGTCCGGGAGCGACGACGGACGGAGAGGGCCGCTACCCCAGCACCTCCGCCAGGGCGGCCAGCAGGGCGTCGGTGTCGTCGGCGGTGGCGGTGGTGACGCGGATGTAGTCGTCGAAGCCGGGGACGCCCAGGCGGCCGATCATCACGCCGCGGGCCTCAAGCTCGGCGCACACCGTGCCGGCCGGCTTCGGGGTGCGGGCGGCGATGAAGTTGCCGACGCTCGGGAACGGCTCGCAGCCGAGCCGGACCAGCCCGGCGGCGATGCGCTCGCGCTCGACCCGGGTGCGCTCCAGGATCGAGCGGGTGTGCTCCTGGTCGCCAAGGGCGGCGAGCGCGCCGGCCTGGGCGACCGCGCTGACGTTGAAGGTGCTGCGGATCTTCTGGAACGCCTGGGCGACCGCGTCGGAGCCGCACAGCGCGTAGCCGACCCGCATGCCCGCCATGCCGTAGGCCTTGGAGAAGGTCCGGAACGACGCCCAGGGTGCCGCGATCCCGGCTTCGGCGATCGCCGCCAGGTGGTCGTCGCCGCCGGCGTGCCGGCCGTACTCGTAATAGGCCTCGTCGACCACCAGCATGGTGGTGGTCGGCAGCCCGCGCGCCAGCCGCACCACCTCCTCGGTCGACAGCATGCCGCCGGTCGGGTTGTTCGGGGTGCACAGGATCACCAGCCGGGTCCGACCGGTCACCGCCTCGAGCATGCCGTCGACGTCGGGGGCGCCGTCCTGGCGGACCCTCACGGGCACCAGCCGGGCGCCGTTGACCGCGGCGCATTTGGCGTAGCCGGGGAAGGATGGGGTCGGCACCACCACCTCGTCACCCTCGGCAAGCGCCAGGCGGCCGACCTGGACGATCAGCTCGTCCGAGCCGTGGCCCATGACGATGCGCTCCTGCGGGACGCCGGTGTGCGCCGCCAGCGCGGCGGTCAGGTCGCGCCACTGCGGGTCCGGGTAGTAGTTCACCCGGGTCACCGCCTCCTGCATCGCCGCCACCGCCCGCGGCGACGGCGGGAACGGCGATTCGTTCAGGTTCATCCGGCGGATCCTGGCTGGGTCGATGCCGGAGGTGGAATCGCGCTGGGTCGGCGGCCAGCCGGGGGCCGGCAGGGCGCCGATGACGGTTTTCGGG